>NZ_JBSWXU010000024.1:0-49072 GCF_056160785.1 Mycobacterium sp. ABE4_509
CGCACGCTGGGCATCGCTGACCGGCAACGCGGCAGCTGTCATAACAGGCATACTACAAACTACCGCACTAATTCGCAGACGGACCACTAGTCAACAGACTGCGGACCCTGGTGTGCACTGGGGGATCAAGACTGAACAGGCTCTTGCACAGCTTGACGAAGGGCACGAACTCGGGAGCCCCGGGCTGGCTGGCGGCCGCGCAACTCAGGCGTGGATCGGACAGCGCGCTGCGTACGTCGTCATAGCCAGCAACCAACCACGCGTGATGGCCTGACGGCAGTTCCACTAGCGATACTCCCGTGGTCTGGCGAATGCGTGTCAGTTCGGCTGACGGTTCGACTGCCAGGTCGCGTGGAAACGGGAACGGTACTGAAGCGGAATCGACGTGATTGCAGGCGATCCCCGCCGCCTGTGGAGCGGGCTCGGTCGACATGGCATCGTGCTGCTGACACTCTGGCTGATGATCGGTGAGGTCGTGGGTGGCCATGGGCTCTCTTTCTGGTCACGGCTGGGCGGGTGGTCGGGTCGTTGATCGGCCGCTGCAGATCGGTCTCGTGAATTGATCGGAACGCTGTGTTTGCAGTCGTTTGCGACTGAGGGACCTGGACTCCAGGCTGAAAGCGGTGATCTCGCAGGCGTGCTGGCAAAAAGAGGTCGATGATCGCGGGTCGCATGACGGGTTGCCGCCGACGACAGCCGCAGCGCGGAGATATGGCACCTGAACCGCAACACCGCAGAGCCACGCCAACGCGGCGCCGTTGGGTAGTGCAGCAATCCGACATCGATGACCAAAACTCTTTGCCCGGCCGCAATTCGGCATCGCCAGAATCTCCCCTGGTCGACCAAGTTCACTTTTGTTATAGCGAGTCTCAATCGTCGCCGCGCTGCTGTTGGCGCGCCAAACATAGCACCACGACGGCACTGGAGCAGCTCGCGGGCGAATTTCACTACGTAGGAGGGAAGGAGTGGATCGCCGTGGCGTTCGGCCCTGCCGGCCTGCGCACATGAACGTACTGTGTCGCGTCTTTCATCGTGGCGGTGTCCGCTGCTCTGCAGGATCGGCACGGAAGTGGGAATCCGTACGATGCCATGACTTGGCGGCTGCCGTTTGCGTACCCCACTAGTTTGCCAACGGTCTGCTCAGTGGATCCGCAGATCGATGTGCTCGGGATCCACATTGCGAATGAACCAGCGGCTCCGTTCCATCTTGCCGACAACGTCCCCTGTTGGAGGGAATGGCCTCGGCCATCGGCACGGTCAGTTGCTATAGCGCTGTGGGGCAGCAGTATTGGCTGAGAAGAAAACGATCACGTCCATGGTGGCCGGTTGGCGGGCGGATCGTGAACAACAGGCGAACATGGGTCTTGTCCGGGGTTGGCAATGTACTGGGCGTGGCACTTCTTCTGATTCGCAAGTGGGTGTGGAGTTTGTTAGCCACGGAGTGTCCAAAGATGGTAAGGTCTGCAGACAGTCTCATGGTCTTTGGTGTTGTGGCGAGGGGAAGCTCATGGCAGCAGCTGCAGTTCCGATTCGGATGACTGTTCCCTGGGTTGGGGTTTGTCTGGCGATTTCGGGAGCGAGCCTTGTCCCGGCACTAGGCTCCGGTGAGCCACGGCCGGGAGCGAAATCTGAACTGGTCTCAGTGGAATCATCGTTGACCAGTCCGCCGCTGTCTCCGGCGGAGGACTTGTGTGAGATGTTCGGCGCCTGCGCTGTCCGTGGTGGACAGGTCGTGGCGGTCGGCGGAAGTGCCCCGGGCTCGAATACGGTTGCTGCGGCCGAGGTCACCGCGCCCGAGCGGCAGGTGTTCCGGCCCGCCGTCGGGCCCGGCGGGTGGCTGATCGGCAACGCAGTGGAACCAGGTCAAAACGGCGGGTTGTTGATCGGCAACGGTGCCGACGGCGATCCGGGCCAAGATGGCGGCGATGGCGGGCTGGTGTGGGGCAGCGGTGGCGACGGCGGCAACGGGCTCGACCCGGGTCAGGCAGGGGGCGACGGCGGAAACGCCGGGTGGATCGGCAACGGCGGCGATGGTGGGTTCGGCGGCCTGGGCGGGAACGGAGGGAACGGCGGGGACGCCGGCTTGATCGGTAACGGCGGCCAGGGTGGAGCTGGCGGGCGCGGGGTTGCCGGGTTGGATGGCCGCAATCCCGGTCTAGACCCCAACGGCACCCCTGCGGTGGACGGTGAAGTCCTGCCAGGTGCGAACCTCAATTACCCCGAGGCGCACAGCGTGAATGTTCAACTGGTTCTTCCTGGTGGTGACGCTGGCGACGGAAACCCTGGAGTGGCTGGTGGTATCGGTGGCTACGTCGGCGATTCGAATGCGACAGCGAAAGACTTCGCCACGATCTATCTCGGCTTCGCCAACCCGCAGAACCCAGGAGACGGCGGTCACGGCGGTGACGGCGGTGCGGGCGGCTCTGGAGCTCCGGGGGGCAATGGGGGTCCCGGCGTGAGCACGAGTGCGTCTGTCGTGGCTGAAGATGGTACTGCGACGGCGGTTGGCGGAGTAGGTGGGAACGGTGGACCGGGCGGTGAAGGTGCTGCCGGTGGCAACGGCGGCGCCGGAGGAGATGCGACGGCTTCCGGAGGCCCATCGAGTAGCGCTAATTCCGGGACTGGTGGCGACGGTGGTGGTGGCGGGGACGCCAGTGCCGCTGGTGGCGACGGAGGTAGCGGAGGCCGCGGCGGCGATGGTGGACGCGGAGGCGCGCTGGTCGGCGACGGTGGCGATGGTGGCCACGGCGGCACGGGCGGGACTGGCGGGATGGGCGCCCCAGGCGGTCCAGGCGGTGACGGCGGTGACGCCGGCGCTGCGGTCGTGATCGGCGACGGAACGGCCACGACTGGGGCCGGCGGGGCGGCTGGAAGCGGTGGCGACGGCGCAGCCGGTGGCGATGGGGGAAGTGGCGGAAACGGTGGAAATGGTGGCGCTGCAAGGGGTGCGGGTACCGACGGAGGTTCCGGTCGAGGCGGTACCGGTGGTGCAGGCGGCGCAGGCGGCGCCGGGGGAGCGCCAGGTACGCCTGGCAGCGGCAGCAGCAGCGGGGCTAGCGGAAGTCCGGGCGATGCCGGCCCAGACGGCAACGGCGGCGGCGACGGGGCCGACGGTAGCAGCGGCGGATCCGAGGACTGACGGTCTCCGGCGCTGTGCCCGTGGGGATGGTAGTGCACTGAAGGTGATGTCAGCAGCGATGCCGCAGCTGTTCTGCTATCGCCGAGGCCGCCGTGGTTTACGCGCTGGGTTCCCCGCGACCGCAGTGCTCCACGTGATCGGGCCCTAGCTCGTTGGTTGTCGCGACGCCCATACACGACAGGGTCCGCTGAATCTCTGCTGCCAACAGCTCCAGGACCGCCTCGACACCTTCGGCGCCGTCGACGGCGAGACCGTAGAGATAGGGGCGCCCTATCATCACTGCATCGGCACCGAGCGCCAGCGCGATGACGGCATCTTCACCGCAGCGTATGCCACCGTCCACAAGTACCGATGCCCGGCCAGCTAGTGCTGCCGCGATGGCTGGCAGCGCGTCCAGTGAGGCCGTGGCGCGATTGAGTTGGCGTCCGCCATGGTTCGATACCACGACACCGGTGGCCCCGATTTCGTCGACGGCCTTGAGTGCGTCGGTCGGCTCGAGGACTCCCTTGACGATGAACGGCCCGTCCCAGAGGTCGCGTATGGCAGACAACTCATCCCACGTCACCTCGGGCCGGATGTGGTGCGGCAACGGTGCTGCCGGTGGAGCGGGGCCGGTTGCGCCGTCGTTGTAGGCCATGTTGCGCATGGTCATGCGGCGGTGGCGGAGCAGGCCATACCACCAGCGAGGGTGGATCGCGGCATCGGCCATCGCCCCTGGCGTCAGAGTTGGCGGGTTGCTGACACCTGCACGTTGCTCGCGGAGTCTGTTGCCGGCCACGGGCACATCGACGGTGACGACGAGGGATCGATACCCGGCATCGCGCGCTCGCCGGAGAAGCTGAGCTGTCAAGCTGTCGGAGGTCGGAGGCCCGCCCCACGGGTAGAGCTGAAACCAGTGGTCATTCTCGGTGGCCTCGGCGACCTCTTCGAGTGAGTAGGTGGCGGCGGTGCTGAGTGTCAGCCGCGTCCCGGCACGTTCGGCGGCCTGGGCAGCTGCACGTTCTCCCGACCAGTGCACGAGTCCGGCCATGCCGGCCGGCGACAGCACAACTGGTAGATCGAACTGTTGGCCATCAATGATCGTACTGAGGTCGATGTCCACGTGACCGGCAAGAACGCGTTGCCGCAGAGTCCATTGTGCGAAGGCCCGGCGGTTCGCCCGCAGGGTCCGTTCATCTCCGGCGCCGCCCTCGACGAATGCCCTGGCCACGTTCGGCAGTGCGTCCATCGCCGCCTGCTGATAGTCCTCGATGGAAGCCAGACTCTGGCGTGCACGCAGCCGGTACCGAAAGGACGGTCTCACCACGCCGCCCTCTTCGGCAGGTCGGGGTGCGGACGAATCGCATCGTTGGTCCTGTTCCAGGTCAGCGAAGACTCGGTAGCGGACCTGGCGCTGAGGCAACGGAGCTCAGAGTTGCGGCGTAGGAAGACGTCGGCTCGCATGTCGTGATCCGATCAGTAGGTCGGCAGCGACGGGTCGATGGTCTTGATCCACGACAGGACGCCGCCCTGAAGGTGTTTGGCGTTGGTGAAGCCGGCCGCGTCGAGCATGGACAGCACTTCGGCCGACCTGACTCCGGATTTGCAGTACAGGATGATCTCTGCGTCACGGGGAAGTCGTGACAGTGCGGCGCCGGAGACGAACTCGGATTTGGGGATGAGAGTACTAGCCGGTATGCGCACGATGTCGAACTCGGTTTGTTCTCTGACGTCGATGAGCAGGAACTCGTTTCCAGACACCTGTTTCGCGTGTAATTCGTGGCTGGTGACGCTGGCATCCAGGTTTGGTTGACTCGCGGTGGCGCCACAGAAGGTGTCGTAGTCGACGAGCGCGGTGACGGTCGGCTCCTTTCCGCAGAGTGCGCAGTTCGGGTCCCTACTGAATCCCACCGTCCGAAATGACATATCCAGTGCGTCATAGGTCATCAGACGACCGATGAGTGGTTCGCCGATGCCGGTCAAGAGCTTGACCGCCTCGGTCACCTGGATGGAGGCGATCGTGGCGCACAGGACCCCCAGAACTCCGCCTTCGGCGCAGTTGGGTACTGATCCGGGGGGTGGCGGCTCAGGGTGGAGGCACCGATAGCACGGCCCGTCCTGTGCGCCGAAAACGCTGGCCTGGCCGTCGAAGCGGTAGATCGACCCCCAGACGTAGGGTCGTCCAGTGAGCACGGCGGCATCGTTGACGAGGTAGCGGGTGGCGAAGTTGTCGGTGCCGTCGACGATCAGGTCGTAGCCCTTGAACAGGTCGAGCGCATTGCCGGACTCCAGCGTGTCGTTGTGGGTGATGACGTCGACCCGGGGATTGATTCCGTGGATCGTCTCAGCGGCTGAGTCGACCTTCAGCCGATTGACATCGGACGTCTGGTGGATGATCTGGCGCTGCAGATTCGACTCGTCGACGACGTCGAAGTCGATCACACCGAGTGTCCCAACACCGGCGGCCGCAAGGTAGATCAGTGCGGGGGAGCCCAATCCGCCTGCCCCAACGCATAATACCCGGGAGCCCTTGAGTCGCTTCTGGCCAGGCAGGCCGATCTCGGGGATGGTCAGGTGCCGACTGTAACGTCGGACCTCCTCGGCGGTGAGCTCCGGGTGCTCGGAGACCAGTGGTGGGGTTGTCACAGGTCGTCTCCTTGATCGAGTCGTTGCTTACTGAGTGCGAGGGCTGATTTGGGGCTGGTGCAGAAAGCCCAACTCGGCTCGGCCGCCACCGATGACGGGGACCGGGTCGGCGCCGAGCGTATTGACAAGTAGTTCGTGATAGACGTCGCGGAAGTCGACGGTGCCCTTGAGGTCGCCGTCGTCGAGATCCGTCAGACTCGGGTGTTCGCCGTAGAACCCACCTTTGACCGGGTTGCCGGCGACGAAGAGGGGGCCAGCCGTGCCATGGTCGGTTCCTTGCGATGTGTTGGCGGCCACTCGGCGGCCGAACTCCGAGTAGGCCAACACCACGACGTTCTTGCCGTTCCCGCTGGCGTCCATATCGCGCAGGAAGGTGCACATACCCTCGTCGAGCAGCCCGAGCAGCGATTGCTGGGTGCCAAGCTGATCGGCGTGGGTGTCGAAGCCGCCCAGTTCGACGATGTACACGCGGGTGGGCATGTCGGCCTTGATGCACCGGGCGACGATCTGGAGCTGGGCGGCCAGTCTGTTGGACGGGTCGTAACGACAGGCGCGTGCGACGACGGGTTGGTCGTTCGTGGCCGTGGCGGTGATGGCGGGTAACGGGATTCCTGACCCACGGAGTGTGTCGGCGGCGCGGCACTGCAGCCGCACAGCCGACCTCGCTGAGTCGTCCTGGGGGTCAGCGGTCCCCAGCGCAGCCAAGGCCGTATCGGCGGGTGTGGGGGGTGGCCACGCGGCTTCCGTGAGTGCAAGTGCGGTGTACTTCTCGCCCAGGGCGACCAAGGGGAGCACCGAACCGATACTGATGGCTCGCAGGGGGTCGCCACCGGTGGTGTCGAGCCATCGTCCGATCCAGCCCGTGCCGACGGGCTGGGCCGGTGATGCGCTCTGCCAGATGTCCATCGACCTGAAATGACTATGGTCGGGGTTGGGGTAGGACACTCCGTGCACGATCGCAAGCTTCTCGTCGGCCCAAAGTGCGCCCAGGCCGGTCAAGGCTGGGTTGAGGCCCAGATGCCCGTCTAGCCCGATGGTGTCGGCGACGTCATAGGCGAAGCCTGGCCGCGCGTCGTAGTAGGCGCCGTCGGTATACGGAATGACCGTGTTCAGGCCATCGTTGCCGCCGTACAGCGACACGATCACCAGGATCGGTGGGGAATCCGATGGGTTGTTCTCGGCAGGTGCCCCCGCCATGGCGGGGGCTTCGCCACCCTCGGAGCTCCGCGACGTGCGAGGTGCCGATGCGGTCATTTCGGTGTCCTCTCAGCTGACGAGGTACTCGGGTGTGTTCACCGCCGCGGTGAACAGGCGGACGGTGTTTGCGGACAGTTGCTGGAGTGCCTTGGCCGTGGAGTCAGACCATGCTCCGATTCCCAGCAGGTAGCCCACCGCGTCGACGCGGTCGGCTGGTGCCGCTTCGTCGAGGGTCGACAGGTCGCCCATTGTCGCCAGCTCTGCGGCGGCCGACAGCCGGATGGCTGTGCTCGCCGTCGACACCCACACTCTGCCCTGTGGCCAACCGTTGACACCGATCGGATAGAACGGCCGGTGACCCAGTTGGGTCAGGATCCCGTCGATCCAGCCCGCCGTCTGGTCCGTGCTCACAGGGACCTGGAGCGTGCGGACGATACCGATCAGCCATTCGATCGGGGTGGTGATCGAGGTCCCACGGGCGAATTCCTCGTCGGTCAGCACCGCGGCGGTGAGTGCTTTCAGGTCCCGGCGCGATCCGTAGGCGGCGACGAGCCGACGTAACGCGGGCTTCGACGGTGCGGAGTCGCAGGCCAGCTGCTGCCACAGCCCGCCGGCGACGTACGGCGCGGAGTTCGGGTGGTTCAGGACGATGTCGCAGAGCGCTGTTGCGTCGAGTGCTCCGGTGACCCCCAGCACGGTCTTGACCGTGGCATCGTGGTCGGACTGCTCCACGAAGCTGTTCCCGCGCGCATCCACCCGCCACCCGGTAAGAGATCTGGCCGCGTCCCGAATGTCATTCTCGGTGTACCCGTTTCCATGGCCCAGCGCGAACAGTTCGAGGAACTCGCGGGCAAGGTTCTCATTGGGGTGTCCGGCGGCGCTGTTGTCGTCCCCATTTAGCCATACGAGCATGGCAGCGTCGGTGAGCATCGCGAAGGCTAGATCATGGAAGTCGCCGAGCTGGTGGGCGCGCAGTTTCCGGTGCTGGTCGGCCATGTAGGACGCACGGTCGACTACCCTCGCTGAGGTGGCGAAGTGGTTGTGCCACAACAGCGTGAGCTTTTCGTGTAGGGGTTCTTCGACGGTCGACATGCGACGTATCCACCATCGCGTCAAGTCCACCAGCTGAGCTTCCCGGTGGGTGTGTCGAGCGCCGTCGGCATGTGTTGCGAACTCGTCGTCGGTCGCCGGATCTGAATAGCTTGGCATCGGTGTCGCGATAGCGCCGGGGTCCTGCGCGGGGTCGGTGTCGAGTAGGGTGCGCACGGCGTTGCCGAGGTCGCTTCCCGCCAGCTCGTCGACCCTTTGCCCCGTGGTCCCGAATCCGGATCGGCGCAGTACTCGCGCGGCTGCGATCCACTCCCGTGTTTGTGTCGGCACGGAGTGGTTAGATGCGGCACACATGTTCAACTGCCTCTTCGATCGAACGGGTCAATTCGGCTCCGGCGGCGTGCGCGTCGCGCTCGTCAAGTTCCTCCAACGATGCGCCCGTTACCAGGACCGCCTTGGCGCCGGCTGCTTTGGCAGCGGCGGCGTCGTCGCGAGTGTCACCGATGAGGTACACCTCGCCGGGATGCACACGACGCTCGGCCAGTAGTTCGGCGATCATCGCGGACTTGGTCTGGCGCGGATCGCGTCGGCCCCTCACGACTTCGAATAGCGACGTCAGACCGTACCGACAGAGGACCTCGACAAGGTGATCGTGCGGCCACAGCGAAACAAGGTGCTGTTCGGCAGTGCGGCGGCGGGCGGCACACAGGGCTTGCATGGCACCGGGAACCAGTGCTGCACTGCCGAGGTTGTCCAGGTAGGTGTTCTCGAAGGTCTCGTCGAAGAGGTTCCACTCCATGTCGGTGAGCGTTCGGTCCAGGATCGCGTCGACGAATGCGCGCATAGGCCGGCGGAAGCTGGCGATGATCTCGTCTTGCGACAGCGCCGACAGGCCGAGCGTGTGCAACGTAGCCTCAACGCTGGTGAGCAACAGCTTCCGGTCGTCGTACAGCGTTCCGTTCCAGTCCCAGACGATGCACGGGGCGCTGGTGGGCCGGGTGTCGGTGCTCAGCATGACTTTCGAGCGATCATCAAGCGGGATACTTTCGAGTCGGCCGCGATGTCGTCCTGGCGTAGCAGCGCGAATTCCGGGGACAACAGGCTGGCCGGCTCACCCGGCTTGGGACGCCACTGTTCGCGAACATGCGAGCTGTGTCGGTCATTGGCCACTGGCGCCTCCCAGGCCAGCACGCCGCCGTCGGCGACGGCCCCGCACGCCTTGTGGAAGACGCCGGGATCCCAGAAGTATCTGCACATCACAAGCGCGTAGTGACGCCGCTCGGGAACCCACGTAAGCAAGTCGGCGTGTGTCAGGGTCAGTCGGCCGGTCAGGCCACGCCGCGCACCTTCATCGGCGACTTCCCGGAGTGCGACGTCGGAGACATCGACTACGGTGACGTGTCGATCAGATTCCGCCAGTGCCAGAGCCGTTCCGGAACGTCCCCCCGCCAGCTCGAGAACCGGCCCTTCCGGGGGATCCGCTTCGAGCAGGTCGGGAAGCCACGATCCCGGGGCGAAGTTGAAGACGCCGTTGAGCACCGATTGTTCGTACTTCTGATTCCAACGGAGCCGGTCCGGATTGCCGGCCAGAGTCGGCGGTATACCACCGCTCACGGACGAGTGCCGATCCATTCCGCACCGTCGGAGGAGAACTCCTTCTTCCAGATCGGCGTCTCCTCCTTGAGTAGCTCAATACACATCCGGGCTGCCTCGAATGCCTCGGCGCGATGCGGTGCAGATGCAGCGATGACGACCGCGAAGTCGCCGATGTGCAGCTCGCCCGTGCGGTGCGCGACGGCGACCCGCACGCCGTCACCGGTGTCCTCGCACCGTTCGACGATGGAATCAAGTGTGCGATAGACCATCTCAGGGTAGGCCTCGTAGAGTAGCTTGGTGACCTCGTGTCCCTGGTTGTGGTCGCGCACGATACCGACAAAGATGACCGTGCCCCCTTGGCTAGGGACATTGACTGCGTTGAACACCTCGTCGATGCTCAGCGGCTGGTCGGTCAGGCGCGTGTAGCGATCGGAGCCACCGGCCACCTGCGGGATGAAGGCGACGGTGTCGCCTTCGTCGAGTGTCGTCGAGGGGGGCGCGATTGCTTCGTTCACGGCCATCTTCACCCCTCGGCGATGGGTAGCGATAGCGGGATGTCGGTCCGTGACCGCCGCGACGAGATCGGCAACGGTTGCGTCGTGCTGCAGGGTGACCTTCTCCTCCCGCGCGCCGCTGCAGGCCTCGCGAATTATTCCGAAATACAGGACGTTGACTGTGATGACAGAATCCATGCTGGTCTACTTTCTGCGGCGGAGGTTCAGGGAGTCGAGTCGGCGTTGCGGAGGTAGTGGCCCGACCGGCCACCACTTTTCTCCTCGAGAACGATGTCGGAGATGGTCATGCTGCGGTCCACGGCCTTGCACATGTCGTAGACGGTCAGCGCTGCGACCGCGACAGCAGTCAACGCCTCCATCTCAACGCCTGTGCGGCCGATGGTGGTCGTGCTGGCGCTGATAGACAACTGGCCGGGAAAGTGGGGGGCCAGTTCGACAGTGACCGCCTCCATGCCGAGCGGATGGCACAGTGGGATCAGGTCACCAGCTCGCTTGGCGGCCATGATCCCGGCAAGACGCGCCGCGGCGAGCACGTCACCCTTCGCGGCCGCGCCGTTGATGATCATGTCCAAGGTCGATGCGGCCATGATCACGGTTCCCGAAGCACGTGCGTGGCGGTGAGTCACCGACTTCCCGGAGACATCGACCATCCGGGCAGCGCCGTTCTCGTCGAGGTGAGTGAGGACCTCGCCCATCAGCTGGCCTCCGATCCGGGCAATGTGGGGGCCACAGCGCTGATCGCCTCGGCCAGGTCGAAGTCGAGTCCGGTCAGGCAGTTCATCTGGTGGGTCCAGAGCGTCACCGTTACCGCTCTCTTGCTGTTGACGCAGAAGTCTGGATGGTGGTTGATCTTCTCGGCGATCATCGCCATCTGTGTGACGAACCCGAGACTCTGCGAGAAGCTCGCGAACCGGAATGTGCGTTGCAGGCATCCGTCGGCGAGCTCCCAGCCCGGGATCGAGGGCATACGCGCGGTGATGTCTTCGCCCATGAGTTCCTTGGTCTGGCCGTCGCATACTTCGTGGGACACGGCGCAGGTGTGGCCGGCGGAATCGATGGTGACCATGCTGTTCCCTTCTGGTTGTGGTAGAGGTTGGGCGGTTGTGGTTGTGCGGGTGGTCAGTTCAGCCGCCCCGGGTGTGCATTTCCAGGTGCGGGTCGGTCTTGAGAGCGCTTACAGGAAGGAACACTCCCCGTTTGCGTTGCGAATGACGGAGTTCCGCGCCGCGGCTGGCGCGGCTGCTCCAGCCGTTGGTGACGATGTCGAGTAGTTCGTCGTCGGTGGCGCCTTGACGGAGCGGATCGCGCAGATTGGTGCCGGACAGGGCGTAGAGGCAGTGCAGCCAGATTCCGTCTGCGGTGAGCCGTGATCGGTCGCAAGTTGAGCAGAACGGCTCGGTTGTGGAGGCGATCACGCCGAACGTGGTGCCGTCGGGCAGGCGGTAGCGGTTCGCAGGCGCGGAATCCGTCTTGGGGAGAGCGACGATGGGGCCGTACTGGTGCTGGAGTGTCGCGATTATCTCGGCCTTGGAGACGACTTTGCCATGCGACCAGTGGGTGGCTCCGCCGACATCCATGTACTCGATGAAACGGACCTCTGCATCGACCGAGCGACCGAACTCGATAAGATCGGCAAGCTCGTCATCGTTGACATCTCGCATGACCACGGTATCGATCTTGGTGCTGGTGAATCCCGCCGCGGCGACTGCCTTGATTCCGTTGATCACCCTGGCATGCGTTGTTCGCCGGCTCAACAGTTCGAATCGTTTGGGTCGCAACGTATCAAGGCTGACTGTGACTCTACGAAGGCCAGCCTCGCGAAGCCCTTGGGCGCGGTCGGCGAGGAGTACGCCGTTCGTCGTGATCGCGAGGTCGTCGAGGGTTGCGGACTCGGTGATCTTGTCGGCGAGCAGGCGGATGATCTGGTTGATGTCGGGCCGGATGAGAGGTTCTCCCCCGGTGAGTCGAACCTTCTTGACGCCTGCTCTAGCAAATACATCGACAATGCGGCCTATTTCATCGATGCTGAGGAGATCTGACTTCGGCAACCACGCGTACTCTTCCTCGGGCATGCAGTACTGGCATCGCAGGTTGCATTGGTCGATTACCGACAGCCGAAGGTCGCTGAGCGGCCTGGCAAATATGTCGGCAACGCCGGCTGGTGCTTCTGTTGCCTCTGTGGACATAGCTGGACCTCTCGCGTCGAATCTGAATAACACGGCCTACTAATGCGATTGAGCTTTCATGGCTCGCTGCGAGCAAGTTGAACGTAGCACTGGATTGTCGGTCGGGCCGTCGGTAGGAAACAGAATTTACTGAAGCTCAAGTAGTCATCCGGCGATGCAATAGTCCTGAACCGTTGTTGCGAATACTGTGTGTCCTTCAGGCGAACATGGCGTCGCCAATTGTCGAGGAGGACGTTCAAACTTGTGGTTCAGCTTCGGGCATGTGGCGATTCAGTTACCGACACTTGAATCTTGAAGTACGTCTGGCATTGATGGCCGACTCCTGCTAGGAATTGATGTGAGTCGCTGGGCGCGGCTCTTCGGGCCGACTGTTTGGCTGGGCGGCCGGGGTCGGCGACAGGTCGTCGTCTGACGCCGGCGCCGATGTTCGCATGATGTCGCAATGCCGTCCAAGAGCGACTGACTACCATTAATCAGTCTGTCCGACAGATGAAGTGGGCACATCGTGAGGAGTTCTCAACAGCAAGATTCGTCGGGATTGGCTCTTCAGCGTGCGGTCCGTCGAGGAGGAGATGATGAAAACTCAAGGCGCAATTCTCTGGGAGGTCGGCGCTGATTGGAGTGTCGAGGAGGTCGATCACCATGCACCCCGGCCCGGCGAGGTGGTGGTCAGGCTCGCGGCAAGTGGGCTCTGCCACTCAGATCACCATCCCCGCAACGGCAACATCCCGACGGATCTGCCTCTGCTGGGCGGCCATGAAGGCGCGGGGGTGGTCGAGGAGGTCAGTTCCGGTGTCGACCGGTTGAAACCCGGGGACAGGGTCGTATTGGCCTTCATGCCGGCATGTGGCCACTGCCGCTGGTGTGCGACCGGCTACTCCCAGCTTTGTGACCACGGCGCCGTGCTGATGACGGGCCTGCCCGTCAGTGATGGCAGGCCGCGGAGTTTTGCACGCGGACAGGGCCTTCGGCGAATGGCGCTGCTCGGTACCTTCAGCCCCTATACCGTGGTGCATCAAGATTCCTGTGTGAAGATCGACGACGACATTCCGCTCGAGCTTGCCGCACTGGTGGGATGTGGTGTTCCGACTGGCTTTGGCGCGGCCGTCAACCGTGCTCAGGTGCGGCCGGGCGATACCGTTGTCGTTGTGGGTTGTGGGGGAGTGGGTTCCAGCGCTGTGCAGGGTGCGCGAATTGCAGGCGCGCAGAACATCGTTGCGGTCGACCCAGTGGCTTTCCGCCGCGAGCAGGCTCAGCTGCTGGGGGCAACCCACGCAGCGGAGTCGATGTCGGATGCGCTTCCCCTGGTCACTGAACTGACGCGGGGTGTGATGGCCGACAAGACGATCATGACCGTGAATCTGCTCAGCGGTGAGATGTTGCGACCGCTGATGGAGCTCACCCGCAAGGGTGGCCGTGCGTGCTTGACGTCGGTGGCCAGTCCGACGACTTCGAAGGTGGATCTTCAGTTGATCGACCTGATCATGAGTCAGAAGGAGATCGTGGGGAACGTATTCGGTGGGTGCAATCCACATGCCGACCTGCCTCGTCTGCTTTCCCTGTTCAGGTCGGGTGAGTTGAAACTCAAGGAACTGGTGACGAAGACGTATCGGCTTGATGAGGTCAATGAAGGCTATGAGGATCTACTAAGCGGACGAATCATGCGTGGGCTGATCACATACTGAGGGCCGTGTCGCCACGAAGTGCCGGATCGAAAGAGAGGTGGCGATGTCGTCGCTGACCGTCATTGTGAACATCCATGCCGAAGGGGGCCAGATCGAGTTGGTCAGATCCGAGCTTGAAAGGGTGACGACGGCGACGCGGGGCGATCAGGGCTGTGTTCGATGCGAGTTGTATCAGGATGCCGAGGATGCCAGTCACTTTGTTTCGTTCGAGAACTGGGAATCGCGCGAGCTGTGGCAGGCACATAGGTCGGCCCCGCACATGAGGGCCTACATCGAGGCAACGAGTGGGGCGGTCTCGGAGTTTTCGATAACCGAGTTCGTCACGGTCACCTAGGCCGCTTGGACGCAGTTTGTACTCTAGGCCGACGGTTTCGACTGTGTCACTGAGCTATTCCGGCGGGCGGGTCCATAGGTAGGATCCCCGAGCACCGTGTCTTACCCAGCCGTGGATATCGGCCCGCAGCGGATGGTCAGCGCTGTTCGGGCCGAGTTGCCGTCCTCTGCGGTTCAACTCGGCGAAGCAGAGTCCGACCACGTTGAGCCACGCCGAGCTGGTCCGCATCGTATGCGTGTTGATTCTCGAATGAGCCGATAGCCAGCGCCTCACCGAGGGCAGTCTGTGGGTGGACATGCGGTGGAGGATCAGATAGATGTCGAATTCTTCGGGAACCGCGGAATCGACTCTGGATAGGAACGTAAGGAATTCGCGGGCCCGGTCCGGCGCCTCTAGCGGAGGGGAGATCGTGGCTTTGGTCATCCAATCCAGCGTCGTGTACACGTGCATTGCCGTATTCGCTGGATGGCCCAATGTGGCTTGTGTTCGTAGCTCGGGCGCGGCCGTCGAGAACGCGGCCTGGGTGAGATCGGCTGCGTCGATTCGCGTGAGTTTGTCAGCGGATACGGCCAGGGCGCGCTCGGGTGGGCTGAGGAACAGGCCGACCACGTCGCTGACCTTGTCGACGAATCCTTGACCGGGCGCAGCCGCCGCCGACGACTCCTGTTTGTGCGGGGCTAGACCGAATGCGTGCCAAACGCGCATCACCGTTGACTGCGACAGTCCTAGATGTGAAGCCATCGAGCGGGTCGACCAGCGCGCGCCATTGGGTGGGCTTGCCTGCAGCGTTGCAACAATCAGCGCCTCGATCTTGGCGTCGTCGAGCTCTCGGGGCCGCCCAGACCGCGGATGATCTAGCAAACCTTCGCAGCGGTCCTCGACAAAGCGCTTCCGCCAGCGGCGCACCGTCGACCGCGTCGTTCCGAATTGCCGGGCCAACTCGGCGTTCGACACTCCCGCGGCGGCGCCGAGGATGATCCGCGCACGCAGACCCAGCTTGGTCGAGCTCGAATTCTGCCAAGACCACTCTTCGAGTACGGCGCGCTCACCGTCAGCCAAAAGGATCTTGGCGTCATCTGGCCCAGGCATTCCGACAGAGTACGATAGATGTGTGTCGTTCACTACTACTTCTCCTGTGCGTCAGGGTGATTCAAAAGTATCTTGATAGAAGATGCTGTACCGAAGTGGAAACGGAAGCGAATTACCAGCATGCGTTTCTTTGGCGCCGCGCGTTGACGATGTCAATCTCGGTTGGTCTAGTTCTTTTGACACAGAAAACACTTGGCAACGCCTCCGTAACCCGCACTTCGGCCGACTGGCCGCGGGCGCTACGTACGTCGGTGCGCAGGATCGACCATCGTCGGCGTGAGCATGGGCTGGTGCGAGTCGAAAGTCTAAGCCCAGCAATGCCTTGGGCCGCTGCATCCGAAGTCGCGGCGTGCGGGAAGGTGGCCGAGCTGCACTCGGTCTATCGGCTTGGTGCCGGCCGTGAGGCGGCATTCGCCGTCTCTGGGCTCTCCGCATCGAGCCGAAGTAGCCTGCGCTGCAGTGTGGAGCAACGTGCATACAGCTCTGCGCGGTTTCGGGGGCACGTTGAATTTGGGAGGACTGTGGGCTTTGGTAACTCGGCTCACTGTGGAGATCGCTGAGTTTTTCATGCTCGTCAGCTTGCCGTGCTGACGTGTCCGTGTCGTCGTCCCATCGTGGCAAGTGTCAGGTACTACAAGAGGAGTAGGACAGGGCTTCGGTTGTGCTGCACAGTCTGACCACAAAGTCGGTGAACGATGTGAGGTGAGGCCCTCGCAGTCGTCCATGCCGACAATCTGTACCCGTGTCGTTTGTTCACGGTTGTGCGAGCCGAGGACCGAGTGATCATCGGGGTCTCGTGCCCAGTCAGTGCTCGCCGCCGGTGCGTCGGCATGCCGTCGCTCGACTGCGATCAGGCGAACCGGTGCCCGAGGCTGCTGCCGGGACTGGAGTCTGCCAGGCGACCCTGCTTCCGCTCAAAGCATCAGGACCTGATCGACAGCGGTGCCATCGCGGTTGGTCCGGGCGTGGAGGCCGGCGAGCTGACGGTCACTCGCAGGTGCATCGCCCAACTCGAGGTCGAGCCGCTGTTGGTCCGCGACGCTTGCGAATTGTTCGACAAAGGGCCGGTGGTGCGCTCAGAACGTCGATGCGCGATCGCTGAGGTCTGATGGCCTGAGGCCAATCAGCTCGACCCATCCGTCGGATGGCCGGACTAGCGCGATGGCTGCTGCGATACCACCGGTGGCGTCCGATTGCAGACCGTGACGTGGGGCGGTTGATCGCCGCTGAGACAATCACGCAGATTCACCAGCGATCGCGTGGCAGTCTGGTCAATCGTCGGTTCACCGTCACCGAGCCCGACCAACTATGGTGTACCGATACTACCGAACGCGCCGAGGTGGCACCTTGCACTGCTGCGTGATCCTCGACAGGTTTTCCGGATGGTTGCGGCCCACACCTTTTCGACCACCGCGCTGATGCAGCCCTTGTCTGCAACCGGGCCAACATGGTCGTCGACAGCTGAAAATGCAGCGGCTCAACGCTTCTGCGTGAAGGTCTTGGTACGCGGTTCACGTTCCGTGGCCTCGGGAAATGTGGCGGTGGTGACTTCTGGGCTCGAATCGCACCGTGGCCAACTTCGTAGACAACGTCACCACGGAGTCATCCTGGTCGTGATTGTAGTTCGAGCTGCTCAACATACTTGTATTGGACAACCATCCTTGAGCCCGCCACCACCATGGGTCGATTGCATCGACACTTCTACAACGCCGGGCGTCACCATAGCTGTCTCGGTCATCTCAGCGCCGTAGCGTTCGACGAACGCTCTGGGATCGGCCAATTCGATCCCTCAGCACGAATAACCACGGCTGGAAGCGGTCGGAACAGTCCAACAGGGCCACCGAGCGGTATTCGGTACCAGCGCACTGGCACGAGGCTGTCGTATTCTCGGAGTCAACTCAACGAGCAGTCCAATCGAGTGGGCCAGCCGGCCCTTCAGGCAGTCGTGGTGGGACGCAGTGGGGGATTGGCGGCTCAGCGGACCTGGCCGCGGCCCCGCTCCATGACTCCGCTGCGGCTGGCGGCGATGTCGTCGCCGCTGGTGCTCTTCATCCACTCGCGCGCGGCTGCCGCCTCCTGCCATAACGCGGCAGCGTGCTGCGCCTCGTCGATCTGGTGGTAGGACCCCAGCAACGCCCGGACCGCCTTCTGGTTGTTGCCGACGATCGAGGTCGCGATGCCGCGCGCGGCGGTCAGCAGTTCGGCGTGCGGGACCACCTGGGTGACCAGCCCGCAGCGCAGGGCTTCCTCGGCGGACAGGTAGTCGCCGGTCATGCTCATCCGCCGCGCCATCCCGACCCCGACCTTCTGCGGCAGGCGCACCGAGAGTCCCCAGGTCGGCAGCAGCCCGACCCGGGCGTGGGTGTCGGCGAAGCGGGCCTGCTCGGAGGCGATCAGGATGTCGCAGTACAACGCGATCTCCAGACCGCCGGTGACCGCGGCGCCGTTGATGGCGCCGATCACCGGCTTGGTCATCGGCGGCCACTTCGGCGAGATGTCGGGCAGTTCGGTGGTGTCTCCGAGCTCCTTGAGGTCCAGTCCGGCGCAGAACACCGGGTCGGCGCCGGTGAGGATGACGACGTCGACGTCGTCGTCGGCCTGCGCCTCGCGCAGCGCGGCGAACAACCGGGTCCGCAACGCCACCGACAACGCGTTGCGCGAGCCGGGCCGGTTCAGGGTCAGGGTGCGGATCCGGTCCGCGGTGTCGACCAGCAGAACGTCAGGGGTGGCGGCATCGCTCATCTGCTCACCGTATCGACACCCGTCAAGCGCCTATCGTGGAGGTCATGTGCCGAAACATCACCGAACTGCGCGGCCTGGAACCGGAGGCCACCGCCGAGGAGATCGCGGCCGCCGCGCGCCAGTACGTTCGCAAGGTCAGCGGGCTGACACGGCCATCCGGGGGCAACGTCGATGCGTTCGAGATCGCGGTCGCCGAGATCACCGCATCCACCGAGCGGCTGCTGTCCGGGCTGGCGCCGCGCCGGCAACCACCTAGGACGGTGCCGCCGCTGCGCCGGCCCGAGGTGCGGGCCCGGCTGGGGCTGAGCTGAGTTGACGCACACCCTGACCCAGCCGGCGCTCAAGGAGTGGAGCGCGGCGATCCACGCGCTGCTCGACGGCAGGCAGACGGTGTTGCTGCGCAAGGGCGGTATCCACGAGAAACGGTTCGAGGTCGCGTCTTCGCGGTTCCTGCTGTTCCCGACGGTGGCGCACAGCCACGCCGAGCGGGTCCGGCCCGAGCACCGTGACCTCCTCGCCGATGCCGCCGCCGACAGCACCGAGACCGAGGTGGTGCTGCGGGCCGGGGCGCGGGTGGTCGACGCCATCGAGGTGGCCCGGCCGCAGAATCTGGAAAAGCTTGCGCCGCTGCATATCTGGACCGATGAGTCGGTGCGCGCCGACCGGCTGGACTTTCGCCCGCGGCACCTGCTGACGGTGTTGGTGGTCTCCGCGGCGGCGCTGAGCGAGCCGGTGCGGCTGCGACGTACTCCGGACTACCGGGGCTGCTCGAGCTGGGTGCAGCTCCCGGTGCATCCACAGTGGGCCGATCCGGTGCACGACGACGCCGCCCTGGAGCGCATCGCCGAACAGGTCCGCCGCTCAGTGTCCTGACGGGGGCTGGTCGTCGGCAGGCAGGATCAGCCTCGAGTCGCCGTCGAGGTGCACGGTGTGGCGTGCGGTCGCCAGCGAGGTGCCGGTGCCGGTCGGTTCGCCGGTGCCCAGGTTGCGGACGAATCGCGGGTGTGACCCGCCGGCCACCAGCACCCGCAGCCGGCTGCCGGCCGGGAACGTGTGCGCGATCGCGTCGAGATCGATGCGCACCACACCCGAATCGGGCGCGCAGGCCTGGTAGCCGTCGCTGATGTTGCGTGAGCGGCCGTCGGCGTCGACCTGGCTGACCCGGACGAACAGGTCGTTGTGCGGGTTGGCGCACGAGTGCGACAACTCGAGCACCGGCGTACCGACGACATACAGGTCGGCCGGCAACGGATCGCCGGTGAAGGTCGCGACATCGGCCCGGCGGGCCAGCGCGGTGTCGTCGCGGTAGCCGCCGACCGGCGAGAGCAGCCGTCCGCCGAGGGTCGGGGTCGGGTCGGCGGGGTTGTAGACGAACACCTTCTCGCCGGCGGGCTGCGGCGGCGCGTCGGTCAGCTCGGCGCCCGGGTGCAGGTAGCGCACCTGCTCGGGCATCGGCGGCGGCCAGTCGTCCAGATCGAGCCAGCCCCGCCCGCTCAGGTGCACCCGCACCGGCGTCCGTCGCTGCGGGGGCTCGCCGCCCAGGTGGGTGCCGAGCCAGTCCAGGGATTCCCCGATCACCGTGGACGCCCC
Organism: Mycobacterium sp. ABE4_509; assembly: GCF_056160785.1. NCBI lineage: Bacteria > Bacillati > Actinomycetota > Actinomycetes > Mycobacteriales > Mycobacteriaceae > Mycobacterium > Mycobacterium sp. ABE4_509. The sequence continues at coordinate 19,749 of NZ_JBSWXU010000024.1, forward strand.
CTTGGTCATCATCTGGCCGTGCGTCCACGGGCCGACGGTGAGGCCCACCGGGACGCCTCTGCTGCGCAGCCGGGCGAACTGGGCCAGGGTCTGCTCGAGGAACAGGTCCTGCCAGCCGGACAGCAGAAGCACCGGAACATCGTGGTCCTCCAACGCATCCCGAAGGTGCAGGCGGTTCCAGAACGGGTCCTCCGGGTGCGGATGGTCCAGCCAGGACTCGAACCACAGCGCGCCGTCGCCGAGCATCTCGCGGCTCGCCTCGGCCAGCGGCAGCCCGTAGGACGCCCGGGTGACCCGACGCTGCGCGCGCGCCTGCTTGAGCAGCGTCAGCAGCCGGTTGGGATCCTCCTGGTGGGCGACCAGGTCGCTCCAACCGAGGAAGTCGTTGAGCCCGAACGACCCGGTGCCCCAGCGCGGCCCGCTGACATCATGGGGCCCGACGGTGATCACCGCTGCCTTCATCTCCGGTGGCGGTTCGGTCAGCAACGCCCACTGGGTGAAGCCCAGATAGGACAGCCCGACCGTGCCGAAGGTCCCGGTGAACCACGGTTGCTCACGCAGCCAGGCGACCGTGTCGGCGCCGTCCTCGATCTCGTAGATCATCGGGGAGAACTCGCCGCCGGAGCCGAACGTGCCCCGCACACTCTGGACCAGCACGTGGTATCCGCGGGCGGCATACACCGAACCGAACGCGGCGGCGAACGGGAAACCGCGCCCATAGGGTCCGCGAACCAGCAGGGTGCCGGCGGCCGGGCCGGAGCGGGGCTGGTAGTGGTCGGCGACGAGGTCGACCCCGTCGCGCATCGGCACCCGTAGCCCTCGGTGCACCGTTACCCCGGTCGTCGGCGGCGGCACCCCCAGCAGGCCACTGAGTATCCGTCCGGCGACACCCGGCCGGGACGGCGATGCGGGGGTCACGGCGTTCCGAACAGCGCTCATTGTCGCCAGGCTACTCATCGGGCGAACGGCGGCTCGTCGTCGTCGAGCGCCTGCACCACTTTTCCCATCAGCCAGCTGATCGCGCGGGTGGCGTCGGGTCCGTCGAGGCCCCACGCCCCGGCCAACCGCTCATAGGCGGGCACGTGCCACAACACGTCGAGCAGGCCCGCGGCCATCCGCTGTTCGGTCTCGGGCCAGTGCGGCGCCGCGCTGCGAACCGACCGGCGCAGCGCCGCCCGCCGGCGCGCCTCGACGGAGGCGAAGGTGGGGTCGTGGGTGTGTTCGACGGATTGCCGCACCGAAAAGCGTTGCAGGGCCTCGAACACGCGGCCGGTCACCTGGTCGAGGTTGCCCAGGTCGACGTCCTCGTAGGTGATGCCGGCGTCGTGTTCGAGGCGCTGCATCACCGCGTCGTGCAGCACCCGCTCGGAGGGGAAGTGGCGGTAGACGGTCCGCTCGCCGACCCCGGCCCGGACGGCGACCGCCCGGAAGGTCAGTTCCCGCCAGTCCCAGTTGTCGAATTCATGGACCAGCTCGCTGGCGGCGTCGACGATGCGCTCGCGGGTCCGGGCGGCCTTCTCGCGGCGGGCGCGGTTGTCGTAGCTGCGCTTGGCGGGGATTGACGTCTCGGCCATAATCGTGACAGTTTACTGTCACGAAAGTGGCGGGAGGTGCACCGTGGTTGGGTCGGGCCGCGCGGGCGAGTTGATGGCGGCCGCGGTCGCGCAGACGGGGCTCGACGACTTCGGCCCCGACTCGTTCCGGGAGGGCCTGGACATCCTGGTACGCGCGCTCGGGGACGAGGCCCGGCTCAACGCCCGCGGTGAGGCCTACATCTACGAGCGCATCACCGGCCACCTGTGCCAGCGGTTGCAGGTCGAGGACTGGTTCGCTCGCCATCCCGAGATCGAGGACGAGCAGATCACCGCGCCGCTGTTCGGGCTCGGGCTGCCCCGCACCGGATCCACGGCGCTGTCGTTCCTGCTGGCCCAGGACCCCGGCATCCGGTACCTGCGTAGCTGGGAGTCCGGGCAACCCTGCCCGCCGCCGTCGACGGTGCCCGGGGTGGACCCCCGGATTCCTCCCGATCAGCGGCCGGTCATCGTCGGCAGCAGACACCACGTCCCCAACGACGTGCAGGGGCCGATGGAGTGCCTGGACCTGATGGCGCTGGACTTCACCTCGCAGATCTTCCAGGCCTTCGCCCAGGTGCCGTCCTACTCGCAATGGCTGCTCGAACGTGCCGACTTCGAGCCCACCTACCGCTACCAGCGCCGGGTGCTCAAGTTGTTGCAGTGGGGTGCGCCCACCAAGCCGTGGCGGCTCAAATCGCCCGCCCACATGCTCTCGCTGGAGCACCTCGACCGGGTCTTCCCGGATGCGCGCTTCGTGATGACCCACCGCGACCCGACCGACGTGATGCTCTCGGTGTGCGACGTCTACGCCGACATCGTCGGAGGGTTCAGCGATGACGTCGACCTGCACTACCTCGGCGAACTCAACGTGACCCAGTGGTCGGCCGGGGTCCAGCGCACGCTGGCCTTCCGCGCCCGCGACGGCGACCGGCGCTTCCACGACATCGACTTCCGGGCCATGCAGCAGGACCCGGTCGGGCAGGTGCGGCGGCTGTACGGGTGGCTCGGCGAACCCGTGACCGAGGAGTTCGAGTGCCGGATGCGGGCCTGGTGGAGGGCCAACGCCGACAACCGCGAACCGCGCCCCAAGGCCGAACCGCAGGCGTTCGGCCTGGATCTCGACGCGGTCAGGCCCAGGTTCGCCCGCTATGTGACCACCTATCTGAGGAGCCCGGATGCGCACTGACCTGACCGGCGGAATCGACCTGACCCGCGAAGACGTCTTCGCCGAGCGCCCCGACGACCCGGAGATGCGCGACTCGGTGAGCTTCTGGGTGTTCGACGACGACGGAACGCTCGGTCTGCCGCGCATCGGGATCGAAGCGCTGGCCGCGAACTGGGACGCCCACCAGATGCAGATCAACGTCGCGTTCGGCGACGGCCGGGTCTTCCGCCTGCGCGAGGACGCCGCCGCCCGCTCGCCGTTCGACGCCGATGGCCGCCCCCGGGTGCTGGGCGCGGGTCCGCTGGCGTTCACCTGCGTCGAGCCGTTCGAGATGTGGCGCGTCGCCTTCGACGGGCGGGCGACCCAGACGTCGTCGACCGATCTGATCGCCGGCCGCAAGGACGGCCCGACGGTGGATCTGCGTTTCGAGGTGGAGGCCACGATGGCGGTGCCGCCCTGGGTACAGGGGGCGTTGCAGGCCGACGCCGACACCCAGTTGCGCACCTCGTTGGTGGGTGACCTGATGGGCGGTCCCCGCTACGAGCAACTGTTCCGGGCGGCCGGATCGGTGGAGGTGGACGGGCACCGTCACGACTTCACCGGGAGCGGTTTGCGGATCCGGCGCCAGGGAGTGCGCAAGCTGGAGGGTTTCTGGGGGCATTGCTGGCAGTCGGCGCTGTTCGCCAGCGGCCGGGCGTTCGGCTACATCGCCTACCCGCCGCGCCCCAACGGTGAGCCGGCGTTCAACGAGGGCTACCTCTACGACGGCGCCGGCGAGCTGATCCCGGCCCGGGTTGTCAGCGCCCCGTGGCTGACCAGGTTGCGGCCGGTGGGCGAGGACGTCTCCCTGGTCCTGGAGACCGGCCGCGGGACGGTGAACATCGCGGGGGAGACCGTGGTGTCGACCCACGACATCACCGACCCCAGCGAGGTGCCCGCCGACGTGCTGGCCAAGATGGCCAACTGGTCCTTCCCGGCGTTGCAGCAGGCCGGGGTGCGCTACCGCTGGGACGGCGAGGAGGCGATCGGCATGCTGGAGCGGTCCAGCCCGATGGACCGGATCACCCGGGACTGAATCAGTAGATGTAGTGCGGGCTCAGTTCGTGGGCGCGCTGCAGATTGGTCTGCATGCAGTCCGGGTCCGGTTCGGAGTAGATCGGCGAGTAGAACAGCGACTGCTGGATGACCCCGTAGCTGGTCTTGAACGCCACCATGCAGGTGATCCACCACCGGTTGTTCCAGTCGGTGGGTTTCATCACCCAGTACTGCGCCGCGCGGTGGCCGTTGATGTCGAGTTCGACGGCGTCGGCCGGCAGCGTCTCCTCGTAGCTGCGCCACACGAACGGCTGGACGGCCATCTGGTAGTTCCCGGCGTCGTATTTGCAGCGCAGGCTGTTCTCAGGGGTGGGCGGGGTGTGCGCCAGGCCGATGCCCTGCACGACGTCGAGCGGGATGTCGCGGCACGGATCGAACGGGTCGGGGTCGACGACGTCGACCACCGGATACTTGATCGTCGTGGACACGTTGGGCACGTTCGGCAGCGGGGCCCCGGTCGAGCGCAGGTCGACCCGATCGGCGCCCACCGGGCCGGGCGGCGTCGTCTGCCACACCACCACCACCGCCGCGACCAGCGCGCACAGCGCCGAGAACAGTCGCAGCTTGGCGACCATCGCACCCCCTCGAGGTTGTTGCTCGGATCGTCCGGCCCTGCGGGGAGTGTAGCGGCCGGGGCGGGCCGCCGGACGCGATACCTAGAACACGTTCTAGTTGCCGGGTGAGCGACGGTTCAGCGCACCAGTAGGCTGGTCTGTTGTGACCAGTGACGACCGACGTCCGACGCTGTGGGCGGTCAGCGACCTCCACACCGGACACACCGGCAACAAGCCCGTGGCCGAGTCGCTGCACCCAGCCTCACCCGACGACTGGCTGATCGTGGCCGGCGACGTCGCCGAACGCACCGACGAGATCCGCTGGGCACTGGACCTGCTGCGCAAGCGGTTCGCCAAGGTGATCTGGGTGCCCGGCAACCACGAGCTGTGGACGACCAACCGCGACCCGATGCAGATCTTCGGCAAGTCGCGCTACGACTACCTCGTCAACATGTGCGACGAGATGGGTGTGCTGACCCCCGAACACCCCTATCCGGTGTGGACCGAGGAGGGTGGGCCCGCGACCATCGTGCCGATGTTCCTGCTCTACGACTACTCGTTCCTGCCCCACGGCGCCGGAACGAAGGCCGAGGGGCTGGCGATCGCCAAGGAGCGCAACATCGTCGGCACCGACGAGTATCTGCTCTCGGCCGAGCCCTACTCGACCCGCGACGCGTGGTGCCGGGAGCGGCTGGCCTACACCCGCAAGCGGCTCGAGGATCTGGACTGGATGATGCCGACGGTGCAGATCAACCATTTCCCGATGGTGCGCGAACCCTGCGACGCGATGTTCTACCCGGAGTTCGCGCTGTGGTGCGGCACCACCGCGACCGCGGACTGGCACACCCGGTACAACGCCGTGTGCTCGGTGTACGGGCACCTGCACATTCCGCGCACCACCTGGTATGACGGTGTGCGCTTCGAAGAGGTGTCGGTCGGCTATCCCCGGGAGTGGCGCCGCCGCCGTCCCTACCGCTGGCTGCGGCAGATCCTGCCGGACCCGAAGTACGCGCCCGGCTATCTCAACGAGTTCGGCGGCCATTTCGAGATCACCCAGGAGATGCGCGAGCACGCCGCCAAGGTGCAGCAGCGGATCACGAGCAGGCGGGCATGACCGCAGCGGCCCTGCTTGCCGGGGTGCTGCAAGGCTCGACCGGCGCGCTGGCCGCCGCCGAGCTCTACGCCGACCCCGCCGACCTGGCGCCGCTGCCCGAAGAAGAGCCGTTGATCGCGAAGTCGGTGGCCAAGCGGCGCAACGAGTTCGTCACGGTGCGCCACTGCGCGCGGTTGGCGCTGGCCGACCTCGGTGTCGCGCCGGTGCCGATCCTCAAGGGCGAGAAGGGCGAGCCGTGCTGGCCCGACGGCGTCGTCGGCAGCCTGACCCACTGCAGCGGCTTCCGGGGGGCCGCGGTGGGCCGCAGCGCGCATGTCCGGTCGGTCGGCATCGACGCCGAACCCCACGATGTGCTGCCCGACGGTGTGCTGGAGGCCATCAGCCTGCCGGTCGAGCGGCACGAACTCGGTCGCCTGCCCGCGGCCGTGCACTGGGACCGGGTGCTGTTCTGCGCCAAGGAGGCCACCTACAAGGCGTGGTATCCGCTCACCCGGCGCTGGCTGGGATTCGAGGACGCGCACATCCGGTTCGGCGTCGACGGCTCGGGCCAGGCCGGGACGTTCACCTCGGAGATCCTGATCGACCCGGCCGCGCTGTCGGGTCCGCCGCTGGCGGCGCTGTCGGGGCGCTGGTCGGTGCGCGACGGCATCGCGCTGACGGCGATCGTGCTGTGAGCGGTGCGCCGGACCCGGGCCTGGTGATCGTCGACAAGCCGGTCGGGATGACCAGCCACGACGTGGTCGGCCGGTGTCGGCGGCTGTTCGGCACCCGCAAGGTGGGGCACGCGGGAACGCTCGACCCGATGGCCACCGGGGTGCTCGTCGTCGGAATCGAACGTGCCACAAAGATCCTCGGCCTGCTCACCGCCACCGACAAGGCGTATGCGGCGACGATCCGGCTCGGTCGGACCACGACCACCGAGGACGCCGAAGGTGAAGTGGTGCACAGCGTTTCGGCTGCGGCGGTGACCGCGGAGCAGATCGAGGCGGCCATCGCCCCGCTGCGCGGCGACATCGACCAGGTGCCCTCGGCCGTCAGCGCGATCAAGGTCGACGGCAAGCGGGCCTACCAGCTGGTCCGTGACGGCCAGGCCCCCGAACTGGCGGCGCGCCGGGTGCGCATCGACCGGTTCGATGTGCTCGCGGTGCGTCACGCCGGCGAGGTGGTCGATGTCGCCGTCGAGGTCGACTGTTCCAGCGGCACCTACATCCGGGCGCTGGCGCGCGACGTCGGTGCCGCGCTCGGCGTCGGTGGCCACCTGACCGCGCTGCGGCGCACCCGGGTCGGTGGGTTCGGCCTGGACCAGGCCCGCACCCTCGAACAGTTGGCCGATTCCGCCGACCTGTCCTACACCCTCGACGAGGCGTGCCTGCGGGCCTTTCCGCGGCGGGAGCTGACCGAAGCCGAGGCTGTCGACGCAAGCCACGGCAGGCCGTTGAGCCCGCTCGGTGCCGACGGCGTCTACGCGGCGACCGCCCCGGACGGCCGCGTCATGGCGCTGCTGGAAGACGCGGGATCGCGGACGAAGTCGGTCGTGGTGATCCGTCCCGCCACGCTCTAGCGTGCGCGTCGCCGAGCGTCCGGGTTCTGATGGATTTCGCGAGATTCTCGTCAGAAAGCGGACATTCGGCGCAACGCGGGGTGCGGTGTGACGCTAGGCGTAGAGCCGCTCGAATTCCCTGATGGACTTGTCGATATCACCCTTGACCGCGCGCACCGCCGCCGAACCGATGGGACCGAACAACGGCGCCCCGCCCAGGTCCATCCGCACCGTGAACGTGCAGCCCGCAGCGCTGGAGGCGACCTTCATCGACAGCTTGTAGCGGGTGCCTCCGACACCCTCACCGCTGATCACCAGCGTTGCGGGAGGGTCGTATTCGCGTACCGTCCAGGTGACCCGGTTGCGCATGCCCTTGGCCCCGGCGACACCTACCACGGTCGCTCCCACCTCGAGCTGTTCGGGCAGCTCCGAGCGCCACCCCTGGTGCATGGTCATCCAATCGCCGAGGGTGGACAGGTCCGACGCGTGTGCCCAGGCCTGCTCGGCCGGCAGTGACAGTGATCGGGACAACTCCAGCTTGGCCATGTTGCGGATGCTAGGCGACCACCCAGATCGCCTCGGCGGCCGGGCTTCCCAGATCCACCGTCGTCTCGGCGGGTTCGGCTGATCCGGACCCCGGGTGGGCCGGCTGGCGCACCGCCACCGAGATCATGCCCGCGAAGTCCCGGCGGGCGACCACCCGCAGCCGCGCGTCCAGGGCGATTCCGACGGTGTCGAAGTAGCGCAGCATCTCCGGGTCGGCGTCGGAGATGCGGGCGACGGTGCCGGCGTCGCCGTTCTGGCAGACCGACAGCTGGCGGGCCGGCGGGGTGGGCACCTGACCGTCGGCGGCCGGGATGGGATCGCCGTGCGGATCGCGGGTCGGGTAGCCCAGCTTGGCGTCGATTCGCATCAGCATCCGGTCGGAGACCGCGTGCTCGAGCACCTCGGCCTCGTCGTGTACCTCGTCCCAGCTGTAGCCCAACTCCCGCACCAGGAACGTCTCCATCAGCCGGTGCCGGCGCACCATCGCCAGCGCGGCGCGCCGACCGGTGTCGGTGAGCGTGACGGCACCGTACTTCTCGTGATCGACCAGGCCCTGGTCGGCGAGCTTGCGGATCGATTCGGAGGCGGTGCTGGCCGACACGCCGATGCGCTCGGCCAGCAGCTTCGTGCTCACCTTGTCGTGTGACCACTCCTGAGCGGTCCAGATGACCTTCAGATAGTCCTGCGCGACCGTCGACAGATCGGCGGCTGCTGCGGGGCTGTCCTCAGGACTCACAACTGCAAAGTTTAGGCAATCATCACCTGATCCGGGTGGTGCTGCTGGGCTGGCGTTGACGTCGGGTCGTAGGCTACGGCTGTGCAGCGCTGGCGAGGCCAGGGGGAGATCCCGACGGACTGGGGCCGATGTGTCGTCACCATCGGCGTGTTCGACGGCGTCCACCGCGGGCATCAGGAGCTGATCAGTCGCGCGGTGAAGGCCGCCCGGTCGCGCGGGGTGCCGTCGGTGCTGATGACCTTCGACCCGCACCCGATGGAGGTGGTCTTCCCCGGCAGCCACCCGGCGCAGCTGACCACGCTGACGCGGCGCGCCGAGCTGGTCGAGGAGATGGGCATCGACGTCTTCCTGGTCATGCCGTTCACCACGGATTTCATGAAGCTGACCCCGGAGCGCTACGTGCACGAGTTGCTCGTCGAGCGGCTGCACGTGGTGGAGGTGGTGGTCGGCGAGAACTTCACCTTCGGCAAGAAAGCCGCGGGCAACGTCGAGTTGCTGCGCAGAGCCGGTGAGCGCTTCGGGTTCGCCGTCGACTCACTGAACCTGGTCGCCGAGCACCACCGCGACGAGACGGTGACGTTCTCCTCGACCTACATCCGGTCCTGCGTCGACGCCGGCGACATGGTGGCCGCGGCCGAGGCGCTGGGCCGTCCGCACCGGGTCGAGGGCGTGGTGGTCCGCGGTGACGGCCGTGGCAAGGTGCTCGGGTATCCGACGGCCAACGTGGCGCCGCCGATGTACTCGGCGATCCCGGCCGACGGGGTGTACGCCGCATGGTTCACCCTGCTCGGGCACGGTCCGGTGGTCGGCAGCGTCATTCCCGGGGAGCGCTATCAGGCCGCGGTGTCGGTGGGCACCAATCCGACGTTCTCCGGCCGCACCCGCACCGTCGAGGCGTTCGTCCTGGACACCACCGCCGACCTCTACGGCCAGCACGTCGCCGTGGACTTCGTCGCCCGGCTGCGCGGCCAGGAGAAGTTCGATTCGGTGAACGATCTGGTGGCCGCGATGGGCGCCGACACCGAGCGGGCCCGCACCATCCTGTCCGCCCACTGAGCAGCCGGGTGGTGCGTGATTCGGTGGTTGCCGTCGGCGCTGCTAGACTGCCTGCCGACCCGGCGCGCGCTGCAGTTCGCGGTGGCCGCGCCATCCGGAGCAGATCCGGATTCTCACGCTCGCGGACCGAATTGATGGAGTTGTTTCGTGGCGCTCACTGCCGAACAGAAAAAAGACATCCTGGGCTCGTACGGCCTGCATGACACCGACACCGGCTCGCCGGAGGCGCAGGTCGCCCTGCTGACCAAGCGGATCATCGACCTGACCGAACACCTCAAGGTGCACAAGCACGACCACCACTCGCGCCGCGGGCTGCTGCTGCTGGTCGGCCGCCGCCGTCGGCTGCTGAAGTACGTCGCCCAGGTCGACGTCGAGCGGTACCGCTCGCTGATCGACCGCCTCGGTCTGCGCCGCTGATTCCAGCCAGCACCGGCGCCGGGCACCAGTCATGCGAACCCTGGTCGTGGTGGCGTCCGTCGCGACGATGACCGTGGTGACCGGCTGCGCGTCCTCGACGACCCCGACCTCCGACCTGGTGGTGGGGGACTGCCTGAAGATCGGCGGGCCGCCGGACCGCCCCGAAGCGACCGAAGTCGACTGCGGATCCCCGGAGTCGAACTTCAAAGTCGTGGCGGTGCACTCCGGTTCGGTCGACAGCCCGGACGAGTGCCCGTCGGACGTGGATTCGTACTACTCGATGCGCGGGTCGTTCTCCGATTCGCGCACCACGGTGTGCCTCGACATCGACTGGGTGGTCGGTCAGTGCATGAGCATCGACCCGGACAGCGACCGTGCACCGGTGCGGGTGGATTGCGGTGATGCCGGGTCCCCCGGGCGCCAGCGCGCGACCCAGATTCTGGCTGATGTGGCCAACGCCGACCAGTGCGGCAGCGGCGTGGGCTACCCGTACGAGGAACGCAACTTCACGGTGTGTGTGGAGGATGTGCGCTGACACCGGGGATTAGGGGTTTGCGGTGTACCGCGATGTACCATGGGTGCGTTCGGCTGCCGTAGGCGCGAACAACCGGGTGCGGTCCCCGCAGATCCGCAGGATCGTTCCCGCGTGACACGACAGAACCGCCGATCGCGCGGTCTTCGGTAGTGGCTGCCGGAGGGAACCTTCCGGCCGCTTCGATCGACGGCCGTCGACGCATCGGGGCTTGGGCTGTTTCCGGGCTGACCGGAGACGGGAACTCACGCGTGCTCACGCGAAACAGTTGAATGATCGACCCCAGAGAGGCCGTACGGACGTCTATGTCTGTCGTAGAAATTGATGAAGGCGTGTTCGAATCAACCGCCGTGATCGACAACGGGAGCTACGGTTCCCGCACCATCCGCTTCGAGACCGGACGGCTTGCCCAGCAGGCCGCCGGCGCTGTCGTCGCCTACCTCGACGACGAAACGATGCTGCTGAGCGCCACCACCGCCAGCAAGAACCCCAAGGACCATTTCGACTTCTTCCCGCTCACCATCGACGTCGAGGAGCGGATGTACGCAGCGGGCCGGATCCCCGGCTCCTTCTTCCGGCGCGAGGGCCGGCCGTCCACCGACGCCATCCTGACCTGCCGCCTGATCGACCGGCCGCTGCGGCCGTCGTTCGTGTCCGGCCTGCGCAACGAGATCCAGGTCGTGGTGACCGTGCTGAGCCTGGATCCCAAGGATCTCTACGACGTGCTGGCGATCAACGCCGCGTCGGCGTCCACCCAGATCTCCGGCCTGCCGTTCTCCGGACCGGTCGGTGGGGTGCGGGTGGCCCTGATCGACGGCCAGTGGGTGGCGTTCCCGACCGTCGAGCAGCTCGAGCGGGCGGTGTTCGACATGGTCGTCGCCGGACGTAAAGTAGGCGACGCCGGACAAGACGATGTCGCGATCATGATGGTCGAGGCCGAGGCCACCGAGAACGTGATCGACCTGGTCTCAGGCGGCGCGGGCGCGCCGACCGAGGCCGTGGTGGCCGAGGGCCTGGAAGCGGCCAAGCCGTTCATCTCGGTGCTCTGCGATGCGCAGGCCGAACTGGCCGGCGCGGCCGGCAAGGAGACCGCCGAGTATCCGCTGTTCCCGGAGTACGGCGAGGACGTCTACTACTCCGTCGCCTCGGTGGCCACCGACGTGCTGTCCGAAGCGCTGACGATCGCGGGCAAGAACGAGCGCAACGATCGCACCGACGAGATCAAGGTCGAGGTGCTCGACCGGCTGGCCGAGCAGTACGCCGGCCGGGAGAAGGAGATCGGCGCAGCGTTCCGGTCACTGACCAAAAAGCTTGTCCGGCAGCGTATCCTGACCGACCACTTCCGCATCGACGGGCGCGGTGTCACCGACATCCGCGCGTTGAGCGCAGAAGTGGCTGTGATCCCGCGGGCGCACGGCAGCGCGCTGTTCGAGCGCGGCGAGACCCAGATCATGGGCGTCACCACGCTGGACATGATCAAGATGGCCCAGCAGATCGACTCGCTGGGGCCCGAGACCAGCAAGCGTTACATGCACCACTACAACTTCCCGCCGTTCTCCACCGGTGAGACCGGCCGGGTCGGCTCGCCCAAGCGCCGCGAGATCGGCCACGGCGCGCTGGCCGAGCGTGCGCTGATGCCGGTGCTGCCCAGCGTCGAAGAGTTCCCCTACGCCATCCGGCAGGTCTCCGAGGCGCTCGGTTCCAACGGTTCGACCTCGATGGGCTCTGTCTGCGCGTCGACCCTGTCGCTGCTCAACGCCGGTGTGCCGCTGAAGGCGCCGGTCGCGGGCATCGCGATGGGCCTGGTGTCCGACGACGTCGACATCGATGGCAAGACCGAGCGCCGCTTCGTCACGCTGACCGACATCCTCGGCGCCGAGGATGCGTTCGGCGACATGGACTTCAAGTGCGCCGGCACCAAGGACTTCGTCACCGCACTGCAGCTCGACACCAAGCTCGACGGCATCCCGTCGCAGGTGCTGGCCAGTGCGCTGGCGCAGGCCAAGGACGCCCGGATCACCATCCTCGAGGTGATGGCCGAGGCCATTGACGCGCCCGACGAGATGAGCCCCTACGCCCCGCGGATCACCACGATCAAGGTGCCGGTCGACAAGATCGGCGAGGTCATCGGGCCCAAGGGCAAGATGATCAACTCGATCACCGAGGAGACCGGGGCCCAGATCTCGATCGAGGACGACGGCACCGTGTTCGTCGGCGCCGCCGACGGGCTCTCCGCGCAGGCCGCGATCGACAAGATCAACGCCATCGCCAACCCGCAGCTGCCCAAGGTCGGTGAGCGGTTCCTCGGCACGGTGGTGAAGACCACTGATTTCGGAGCCTTCGTTTCCCTGTTGCCGGGCCGCGACGGGCTGGTGCACATCTCCAAGCTGGGCCGCGGCAAGCGGATCGCCAAGGTGGAGGATGTAGCCAAGGTCGGCGACAAGATGCGCGTCGAGATCGCCGACATCGACAACCGGGGCAAGATCTCGCTGGTTCTCGTCGACGAGGATTCGGACAAGACGGACAGCCCTGCTGACGTTCCCGTTGATGCCGCGACCGCCAGCAGCTGAGTCGGGATCGCTGCGCCGCGGGCGGCGCAGTCAGGACACCACCCACGCGGTGCGCCGCACGGAGTTGCCCGGTGGCCTTCGGGTGGTCACCGAGCACATTCCGTCGGTGCATTCGGCCTCGGTCGGGGTGTGGGTCGGTGTCGGATCCAGGGACGAGGGCCGCACCGTCGCCGGTGCGGCCCACTTCCTGGAACACCTGCTGTTCAAGGCGACCCCGACGCGTAGCGCGGTGCAGATCGCGCAGGCCGTCGACGCCGTCGGCGGGGAACTGAACGCGTTCACCGCCCGTGAGCACACCTGCTACTACGCGCACGTGCTCGACTCCGATCTCGAGCTCGCCGTCGACCTGGTCGCCGACGTGGTGCTGAAGGGGCGGTGTGAGGCGCACGATGTCGAGGTCGAGCGCGATGTGGTGCTCGAGGAGATCGCCATGCGCGACGACGACCCGGAGGACACCCTCGGCGACGTGTTCCTCACCGCGATGTTCGGCGAGCACCCGGTGGGCCGGCCGGTGATCGGCAGTGTGGAATCCGTCGCGTCGATGAGCCGAGACCAGCTGCACTCCTTTCACCTGCGCCGCTACACACCCGACCGAATGGTCGTCGCGGTGGCGGGCAACATCGACCACGACGAGGTCGTGGCGCTGGTCCGGGAGCACTTCGGCCCGCGGCTGGTCCGTGGCCGGAACCCGGTGCCGCCCCGCAAGGGTGCCGGGCGGGTGCCCGGACGTCCGTCGCTGCAGCTGGTTCGCCGCGACGCCGAACAGACCCACCTGTCGTTGGGTGTGCGCACCCCGGGACGGCACTGGGACCACCGCTGGGCCTTGTCGGTGCTCAACACCGCTCTCGGCGGCGGCCTGAGTTCGCGGCTGTTCCAGCAGGTTCGCGAGAACCGTGGGCTGGCCTACTCGGTGTACTCGACGGTGGACACGTTCGCCGACAGCGGTGCGCTGTCCATCTACGCCGGGTGCCAGCCCGAGCGGTTCGACGAAGTGGTGCGGGTGACCACCGACGTACTGGCCGACGTCGCGCGCGACGGCATCACCGCGCAGGAGTGCCGCATCGCCAAGGGCTCGCTGCGCGGTGGGCTGGTGCTCGGACTGGAGGATTCCGGCTCGCGGATGCACCGCATGGGGCGCAGCGAGCTCAACTACGGCACCCACCGCAGCATCGCCGAAACCCTCTCCAAGATCGAGGCGGTGACCCTCGAGGAGGTCAACGCCGTTGCACGGCAACTGCTCACACGCTCGTTCGGAGCTGCGGTGCTCGGCCCGGTGCGGACCAAGCGGTCGCTGCCCCGGCCGTTGCAGACCATCCCGAGCTAGGGTGGCCGGCGAGCTACCCGACCGGTAGTGACTCGTCGCGGTGCAGGACGAAGAAGTACGGCTCGGTGACGCCGCGCAGATCCATTGCGCCCAGCAGTGTGTCGTCGTCGATGCGGCGGAACACGTCGTTGACGGGCAGCTGGTCGTAGATCATCGTCGCGGTGTCCACGCCCCGGTAGCGGGTGGTGCGCAGTCGGGCCTTGGGGCCCCGCGCCGCCAGCACGGGCCGCAGGGTGGCGATGGCGCCGGCGAAGTTCCTGCTCTTCAGAGCCGGGACTCTGGTCACCAGACCGAGCCCGCCGAACGCCAGCGCGGGGTTCAGTGCCCACAGTGCGTGGCCGTCGGCGGTGCGGAACAGCAGGGGATCCACGGTCTCGGCGTCGCCGAACCGCTTGCCCCACCACCCACTGGCGGCCAGCATGCCGTCGAGCGGATGTGCGGTCGGCAGCTCCGCACCGTGCCAGGTCCCGATCATGTCGTCGGGCTCGACCGCGGGCAACGAGTCGAACAGTGCCAGAGCCGCATCGGTGGTGGTCGGGGCGTCGGGAAGGACATCGGTGAGCGCGAGCATGACACCGAGGATACTTGACACGCGTCAAGTGGGGCACACTGTTCCCATGCGCTCCGATGCCCCCTGCCCCTGCGGAAGTGGCGCGGTGTTCGGCGACTGTTGTCGACCACTGCATCTCGGCGAACGACAGGCGCAGACCGCCGCGGAACTGATGCGCTCGCGCTACAGCGGCTACGTCGCCGGTGACACCGACTACGTCTGGCGCACCTGGCATCCGCGCACCCGACCCGACGAGGTCTCCGCGGGTGCGGTGACCTGGCAGCGGCTGGAGATCCTCGACCAGGCAGGGGGAGGCCCCGACGACGACACCGGCGAAGTGGAGTTCCGTGCCCGGCACCGCGCCGGGGTGCTGCACGAGCGCTCCCGGTTCGCCCGGCGTGCCGGGCGCTGGTTCTACCTCGACGGTGACATCTACGACTAGCGGCACCCGCCCCGCGGTCAGGCCAGCGCGCCCGCCGGATCGGTGAAGGGCAGGTCCAGATCGGCGGCGACCTGTTCGGACAGCAGGGCGCCCTCGTGGGTGGACAGCCCCTTGGCCAGCGCGCCATCCGCACGGCAGGCGTCCTGCCAGCCCTTCTCGGCCAGTTTGAGTACATACGGCATCGTCGCGTTGGTCAGGGCGTAGGTCGAGGTGCGCGGCACCGATCCCGGCATGTTGGCCACGCAGTAGAACACCGTGTCGTGCACCGCGAAGGTCGGATCGTCGTGGGTGGTGGGCCGGGAGTCCTCGAAGCAGCCGCCCTGGTCGATCGCGATATCGACCAGCACGGCGCCCGACTTCATCTGCGCAACAGTCGAATTCGTGACCAACTTGGGCGCCTTGGCGCCCGGCACCAGCACGGCGCCGATGACCAGGTCGGCTTCCTTGACCGCGTCCTCGAGGTCGAGCGCCGACGAATAGCGGGTCTCCATGGCGCCGTTGAACTCGTTGTCGATCTTGCGCAGTGTGTTGACGTTGACGTCGAACACGGTGACATGGGCACCCATGCCCCGGGCGATGCGGGCGGCGTTGTAGCCGGCCACGCCGCCGCCGATGACGACGACCTCGGCAGGCGCGACGCCGGGCACCCCGCCCATCAGTACGCCGCGTCCGCCCTGGGTGCGCATCAGGTGGTAGCTGCCGACCTGCGCCGACAGCCGTCCGGCGACCTCGCTCATCGGGGCCAGCAGCGGCAATGACCCGTCGGCGGTCTGTACCGTCTCGTAGGCGATCGACGTGGTGCCCGAGGCCATCAGCGCATCGGTGCAGGGCCGCGACGCGGCCAGGTGCAGGTAGGTGAACAGGGTCTGACCCTTGCGCATGCGGGCGTACTCGGGCTCGATCGGTTCCTTGACCTTGAGCAGCAGATCGGCGTCAGCCCAGACCTGATCGGCACCGTTGATCATCTGGGCGCCGGCCCGCTTGAAGTCGGCGTCGGAGATCGAGGATCCCTCGCCCGCACCGGACTCGATGAGGACCTCGTGCCCGCGGCGCGTCAGCTCGGCCACGCCGGACGGGGTGATGGCGACACGGAACTCGTTGTTCTTGATCTCGGTCGGAATGCCAACGCGCATGATCGCTCCTGGTGGTCGGTAGGAAGTCGCGAAAGGAAGTTGGTTAAATTGTGAATAACCATCGGAATATGCGCAATATCAATGATGATCATTCGATAAAGTGGCTAATCCATGGAAGAAAACGCTGAAACGGGCCGGAGGTCGCCGGGCCCGCCGAAGGATGTTCGGGCCGCCTCCATCGATGATGTCGACCGGCGCATCCTGACCGCGCTGCACTCCGACGCGCGCATGCCCAACAGCGCGCTGGCCGAGCTCGTCGGCATCGCCGCGTCGACCTGCCACGGCCGGGTGCGCCGCCTGCAGGAGATCGGGGTGATCCGCGGTTTCTACGCCGACATCGACCCGGCGGCGATCGGGCTGAACCTGCAGGCGATGATCTCGGTCAGTCTGCAGTTCAACGCCCGCGGGAAGATCCGCAACTTCATCGGCCAGATCCGGCGCAAACCCCAGGTGATGGAGGTGTACTTCCTGGCCGGGTCCGACGACTTCATCCTGCACGTCGCGGCTCGCGACACCGACGACCTTCGCGCCTTCGTCGTCGAGAACCTCAATGCCGACTCCGACGTGGCAGGGACCCAGACCTCGCTGATTTTCGAGCATCTGCGCGGCGCCTCCCCGCTGTCGTGAACGGTCAGGCGCCGGTGGCGAAGCCGCGTAGCCAGGCGAACCAGTCGGCCATCCCCTCGCCGGTGCGCGCGCTGACCGGCAGCACCGTCGCCGTCGGGTTGACCTGCCGGATCCGCTCGGTATAGGTGGCCAGGTCGGCGTCCAGGTAGGGGGCCAGGTCGATCTTGTTGAGCAGCACCACGTCGACCGCGCGGAACATCACCGGGTACTTCAGTGGTTTGTCCTCGCCCTCGGTGATTGAGTACACCATCGCCTTGGCATGCTCGCCGACGTCGAACTCGGCCGGGCAGACCAGATTCCCGACGTTCTCGATGATCACCAGGTCCAGTGCGGGCAGGTCCAGTGCGGCCAGGGCGCGGTTGACCATCGGGGCATCGAGGTGACACTCACCGCCGAAGCCGTTGTCGGTGTTCAGCAGTGAGATCTGCGCGCCGCGGCCGGTGAGTCGCGCCGCGTCCAGGTCGGTGGCGATGTCGCCTTCGACCACCCCGACGGCGAAGTCGCCGGCCAGTTCGTCGAGGGTGGCGGCCAGCACCGTGGTCTTGCCCGAGCCCGGCGAACTCATCAAGTTCAGTGCGCGAATTCCGTTGGCCTCGAAAGCGTCACGATTCACCGAGGCGCGCACGTCGTTCTCGGAGAAGATGGCCTCGAGCACCTCCACCCGTTCGGTGGCGGTGCGATAGCCGCTGTGGTCGCCATGGTCATGATCGCCGTGCTCGTGCTCGTGCTCGTGGACCGTGCCGTCGTCGTGGCGGTGGAACCTACCCACGGCCGGCCCCGTGTTCGACGGCTTCGTCGTGGTTTCGGACGTCGATCGAGGTCACCAGGAACTCCTCACCACGCAGTACGGTCACCGCGCCGCTGTTGCACGCCGGGCAGCAGACCGAGAACCGGGAGGTGATCTCGGACTGCGCTGCACAGGCGCTGCATTCGACGACGGCGGGCACCGCCTCGATCTGCAGCTCGGCGTCGCCGAGGCCCTCGTGTTCGCGCACGATGGTCCAGCAGAACTCCAGCGAGTCGGTGACCACCTGGCGCAGCGCGCCGACCCGAACCCGCACGACGTCGACCGGACGCCCGGCCGCATGCGAGCTCACCACCCCGGCGATCGCGTGACACAGCGACAACTCGTGCACACCCGAGAGCGTAGTCCCGCGCGATCCGGCCGCGCAGGGTCAACGGACGATCGAGGGTCAACGCAAATGCGCAAACCTCTGTGCCAGATTGCGATTGTTGGCCCGATGCAAGAGCGCTAGCCTGGGTCGCACCGATCTGTGTCGACAGCCCACTGACGCAGAGCTGAGGAGACCCGCGCCCGATGAGCGCATATGCCGAGGACGGCGGTGCGGCCCCAGACGCTGACACCGTTCGCGTTCGGCTGCGTATCACCGGGGTGGTCCAGGGGGTGGGATTCCGTCCCGCCGTGGCCCGCATCGCCGCCGACTGTGGCCTGGGCGGCTTCGTGCTCAACGACACCGGCGCGGTGCGGTGTGAGTTCGAGGGGCCCCGAGACCGGGTCGAGGCAGCGGTGGCGCGGCTGCGCACCGCGCCCCCGCCGTTGGCGCGCATCGACGCGATGGACGTCGGGTCCACCACGGCGCTCGGCGACACCGCGTTCGCGATCGTCACCAGCGACGCCGACCCGGCCGCCGGGCGCGCACTGGTACCGCCCGACCTGGCCACCTGCCCCGACTGTCTGACCGAACTCTTCGACCCCGGTGACCGCCGCTACCTGCACCCGTTCATCACGTGCACGAACTGCGGACCGCGCTACACCGTCATCACCGATCTGCCCTACGACCGGCCGGCCACCACGATGGCCGGTTTCGCGATGTGCGCCGCCTGCGCCGCGGAATACCGCGACCCCGCCGACCGCCGCTACCACGCCCAGACCATCGCCTGCCCGGACTGCGGGCCGACATTGAGCTGGCACGGACCCGGCGGGGGTGCGCCGCTGGCCGCGGCCGCCGCTGCGCTGCGGGACGGCCTCATCGTCGCCGTGAAGGGGGTCGGCGGCTACCACCTGGCCTGCCGGGCCGACGACGACCAGGTGCTGGCCCGGCTGCGTCAGCGCAAGAACCGGCCCGCCAAACCCTTCGCCGTGATGACCGCCGATCTGGAGGCGGCCGGACGGATCGCCGACGTCGACGCCGCCGCGGCCCGCTCGCTGAGTGCGCCCAGTGCGCCGATCGTGCTGATGCCGGCCCGGCCGGCAGCGGTGAGCGCGCTGGTGGCGCCGGGCCTGGCCGACCTCGGAGTGATGGTGGCGTACTCGCCGGTGCACCACCTGCTCTTCGCCGAGCTGGGCGCCGTCCCGCTGGTGATGACCTCGGCCAACCAGGGCGGTTCACCGATCGTGTTCCGCGACGACGACCTCGGCTGGATCGACGGCCTGGCCGACGCGGTGCTGACCCACGACCGGGCGATCCACGTGCCGTGTGAGGACTCCGTGGTGGCCGTCGACGACGACGGAAACGAGCTGCCGTTGCGACGGTCCCGTGGTTACGCACCGCTGCCGGTGCGGATCGGCAGCCTCGCCGACGGTTCGCCCTCGGTGCTGGCCACCGGTGGAGATCTGAAGACCACCTTCGCGCTGGCCGGCCCGGACGGTTGGGCGCACCTGTCCTCTCACCTGGGCGACATGGCCGACCCCAGAACCCAGCAGTGCTTCGCCGCCGCGGTGGAGCACCTGATGTTCATGACCGGCGCCGCCCCCGATGCCGTCGCCTGCGATCTGCACCCCGGCTACGCGACCACCCGGTGGGCGCAGCGCCGCGGCGGCCGAGTGCTCGGGGTGCAGCACCACCACGCCCACGCGGTGTCACTGCTGGCCGAACACGGCCGGCTCGGCGACCCCATGATCGCGGTCACCTACGACGGCACCGGATACGGCACCGACGGCACCATCTGGGGTGGTGAGCTGCTGGCCGTCGGCGACCCGGGCCGGTTCACCCGGGTCGGTCACCTCGCCCCGTTCGCCCTGCCCGGCGGCGACGGCGCGGTCCGTCAGCCGGCCCGTATCGCGCTGGACCTCATCGCCCGGGCCGGGCTGGCCGCCACCGATGACCTGCCACCGGTGCGGGCGCTGGGCGCCGCCGGCATGCACATCGTCAGCCAGCAGTTGGAACGCCAGCTCGGGTGTGTGCCCACCACCAGCATGGGCCGGCTCTTCGACGCGGTGTCCAGCCTGCTGGGAGTGTGTCAGCAGGTCAGCTACGAAGGCCAGGCCGCCGTCGAGCTGGAACATCTGGCCCGCGCCGGGCGAGGTTGGCCGGCAGTCGATTTCGACGTCAGCGACGGGCTGCTCGACCCCGCGCCGGTGATCGTCGCGCTGACCGGCGGGCTGCGCCGTGGCGCCGAGCCCGCCGATCTGGCCGCGGCCTTCCACGACGCGGTCGTGCGCGCCACGGTGTGTGCGGCGGTCGCTGCCGCCCGCAACGCCGGAATCACGACGGTGGGCCTGTCCGGGGGAGTGTTCGCCAACCGCCGGCTGCTGGCCGGTGTCGCGGCCGGACTGCGCGGCCGGGGCTTGGAGGTGCTGACCCACCGGGTGGTGCCGTGCAATGACGGAGGGCTCGCGCTCGGGCAGGCGGCGGTCGCCGCGGCGGTGTTGTCGGAGTGCGTCACGCAGGAAAGGAGCGGCCGGTGTGCCTCGGGATTCCCGGCAAGGTGATCGAGATCTGGGACGAAGCGGGAACGCGAATGTCGACCGTCGAGTTCGGCGGCACGACCAAGACCGTGTGCCTGGCTTACCTACCGGACATGGAGGTGGGTGAGTACACGATCGTGCACGCGGGTTTCGCGATCACCCGGTTGGACGAGGCATCGGCGAACGAGACGCTGCAGATGTTCGCCGATCTCGGTGTGCTCGAGGAGGAGCTGGCCGGAGAGCAGCCGCAGGACCGGCGGGACGCACAGACGGATGTGAAAAGAGACTCAGCATGAGGTATCTCGACGAGTTCCGTGACCCTGCCGCGGCCAAATCCCTGGTCGAGGCGATCCGCCGGCGCGCCAGCCGGCCCTGGACGGTCATGGAAGTCTGTGGTGGACAGACCCATTCGATCATCCGCAACGGCATCGACCAGCTCCTCGACGGGGCCGTCGAGTTCATCCACGGCCCGGGCTGCCCGGTGTGTGTGACCCCGTTGGAGATGATCGACCGCGCCCTGGAGATCGCCGCCCGCCAGGACGTCGTCTTCTGTTCGTTCGGTGACATGCTGCGGGTCCCCGGCAGCCGGCGTGATCTGTTCGGGGTACGGGCCCGCGGCGGCGACGTGCGCATCGTGTACTCGCCGCTGGACGCCACCCGGATCGCGGCCGAGAACCCCGACAAGGAGGTGGTCTTCTTCGGGGTGGGGTTCGAGACGACCGCACCGGCCAACGCGATGGCGGTGTTGCACGCGCAGCGACTCGGCCTGACCAACTTCTCCATGCTGGTGTCCCATGTGCTGGTCCCGCCGGCGATGACGGCGATCCTGTCGGCGCCGACCAACCGCGTCGAGGGTTTCCTGGCGGCCGGACACGTCTGCTCGGTGATGGGTACCGGCGAATACGGTCCGCTGGTCGACGAATTCGGAGTGCCCATCGTGGTCACCGGTTTCGAACCGCTCGACCTTCTCGAAGGCGTCCGTCAGGTGGTGGACCTGCTGGAGGCCGGAACACCGCAGCTGCGCAACGCCTACCCCCGCGCGGTGAGCGCCGAGGGCAACGTCGTCGCGCAGCAGACCCTGGCCGACGTCTTCGCGGTGACCGACCGGCAGTGGCGGGGGATCGGGCTGATCCCGAAGTCGGGCTGGACGCTGTCGCCGCGGTATGCCCAGTTCGACGCCGAGCGCCGGTTCGGCGTCGGTGATCTGCAGGTGGCCGAGTCCTCGCAGTGCCACAGCGGCGAGGTGCTGCAGGGGCTGCTCAAACCCAACGAATGCCCCGCATTCGGCCGGGCGTGCACGCCGCGGACTCCGCTGGGCGCGACGATGGTCTCCAGCGAAGGCGCGTGTGCCGCCTACTACCAGTTCCGGCGGTTGGAAATGCCTGCGCATGCCTGAGGTGCCGGTCACCGTCGACCCCGCCGACTGGGTGTGCCCGCTGCCGCTGCGCGAAACCCGCCGGGTGGTCATGGGGCACGGCGGCGGGGGAGTGCTGTCCGAAGAGCTCATCGAGAACCTGTTCCTGCCGGCGTTCGGGTCGGCCGGCGCTCCCGGACGGGATTCGGCGCTGCTCGACGCCGGGTCCGGCCGTATCGCGCTGACCACCGACTCCTATGTCGTGCAGCCGCTGTTCTTCCCCGGCGGCAACATCGGTCACCTGGCCGTCCACGGCACGATCAACGACCTCGCCTGCAGCGGTGCCCAGCCGCTGGGGCTGACCGCCGGATTCATTCTCGAAGAGGGCCTCGAACTCGACGTGCTCGGTGCGGTCGCCACCACGATGGGGCGGGCCGCCGCCGAGGCCGGCGTGTCCATCGTGACCGGCGACACCAAGGTCGTCGGGAAAGGCAGCGCCGACCAGCTTTTCGTCAACACCGCCGGGGTCGGCGTGGTTCCCGACGGCGTCGACATCGCACCGCAGCGGGCCCGTCCAGGCGACGTGATGATCGTGTCCGGGGCGATCGGTGAGCACGGGGTCGCGATCCTGAGCGTGCGGGAGGGAATCGACTTCGGCACCGTGGTGACCACCGACAGCGCCCCGCTGCACGCGCTGGTCGCGGCCATGCTGGCGGCGGCCGCGGACTCCGGCGACCTCGGGGCGGTGCACGCGCTGCGTGACCCGACCCGTGGCGGCCTGGTGGCGTCGGTGGTCGAGATCGCCCGGGCGGCCTCGGTGGGAGTCGAGATCGACGAGGCCGCGGTGCCGGTGCCCGAGACGGTGGCCTCGGCCTGCTCGTTCCTCGGGCTCGACCCGCTGCAGGTCGCCAACGAGGGAAAGCTCGTCGCCTTCGTCGAACCCGACCACGCCGACGCGGTGCTCGACGCGATGCGGGCCCGTTCCGACGGCGCCGGCGCGGCGGTGATCGGGCGGGTGGTCGCCGAACACCCCGGCATGGCGGTGGCGCGCACCGCCTTCGGGACCACGCGGGTGGTGGAACGCGAGTTGGGGGAGCAGCTGCCCAGGATCTGCTGAGTCGGCGACGCTCGTCAGCGCCGCAGTGTCTCCGACGGTGCCTCGCCCCAGCGCTTGCGGTACTCCACGGCGAAGCTGCCGAGATGATGGAAGCCCCACCGCTCGGCCACCGCGGTCACGGTGACGCCGTCGGCGGGGATGGCATCGGTGAGTTCCTCGTGCACCCGCTCCAGCCGGCGCTCCCGGACGAACGCCATCGGCGACATCCCCAGTTCGGAGCGGAAGCCCTGCTGGATGGATCGCACGCTCATGTGCACCGCGCCGGCCAGCGCCTCCATCGTGATCCGCTCGGCGAGGTGATCGTCGATGAAGTCCATCGCCTGCTGGATCACGGTGCGGCGGGGATCCGCCGACACCGGCTGGGTGATGTCGGCGTGGTAGTTCGACGGTTGCAGGTACAACAGACTGCTCATGACGAGTTCCTCGACCGAACTGATACCGCGACCGCTCTGGATCAGTGAGCCCGCGTGGTACACCTCGGTGTGCACCAGCTGCACCGCGGCATGCCAGCGCATCGCGGCCTCGGTCGCCAGGTCGAAGTCGGGATCGAACACCAGGGGCTTGACCAGGTTGCGCCCGATCAGCCGGGTGACGTGAGCGGCCATGGCTTGCGCTTCGATTCTGATCAGCAGCTGCGGGGTGTCGACACCCAACTCGATCCGCAGCGGCGCGCCCGGGCTGGAAACCAGCGAGCGCATCGTGTTGGCCTGAAAGGTCACCGCCGGATGCGCCACGGTGGCAACGCCGTTCATGGGCATGTGTACCGCGTAGTAGCGGCCGGATTCGGGGATGTCGATCGTCGCAGCAACGTGCAGGTCGAGGTAGAGCATGCTGACGTTGCGCAGCCGCACCCCGTGCATCGTGGCAGCGAAACCGTCCGTGTCGGCCGCATCGACGGTCAGCGTCAGCGGTGTCAGGGCCTTCCCGAGCAGGCGGGTGGCTTTGCTGATGTCCTCGGTGTAGAAGATCTCGTGCGCCGCCAGCGCCGGTGGCACACCCCGGGAACGCACCTTGCGCCGCACCGGATCACTGGTGCGGCGGATGTCGATGTAGCCCAGCCGGGTCAACCGGGACATCAGGAGGTCCGTGCCGGCGCCGGAGCATAGGAAAGCCTAACTTTCCTGGTGCAGAACCGAATTCGTGACGGCAAGGCAAGGCTCCTGGTTGACGGGCTCGCTTCAGCGTAACCAGATCTGCGCAATCCTGATAGCTGTTGCGCGAAACCGATAGGCAGGGCGGCGGCCACGCAGTACGTTGGGTTCATCAGCCACATTCCCCGCGCTGCAGGGAGTCCCGCCTCGGGAGGTTTCGGATGGGCGCCACCGGTCAGGCAACGTCTTCGGTCCTGGATTCGGTGAACGGCGCCGGACCTGCCGACGCGGTGCGCGACCGGCTCGACGATCCGCGCGTCGCCGAAGCGCTGACCACGTTGCTCGACCACGCCGACCTGCTGGCCGTGCTGGTCAGTGGTCTGGACGGTTTCGTGCGCCGCGGCGACGACATCACCGCAAACCTGACCTCGGCCTGGGGTGAGCTCAGCGGGTCCTCCGAGCAGATCCCCGCGCTGGCTGCCCTGCGCGACGTCGACCTGCAGCAGCTGTCGGCCAGCCTGGCGGTGCTCTCCGGTGGTCTGGTCAAGGCGACCCCGGCCATCAACACCCTGATGAACTCGTCGCTGACCGACCCGCAGGGCGCCGAAGTGGTGGCCGCGCTGGGGGATGCGCTGGTCTCGGCCCGGCAGACCGCCCCCGCCGCCCCCCGTGGCCTGCGTGGTCTGTGGAAGACGCTGCGCGGTGCCGCCAAAGACCCCGACGTGACCCGCGGCGTGTCCTATCTCGTCGAGGTCTTGCGGGCGTTCGGCCGCAAGGTCTGAGCGATCTGGTCACGGAAGTGACCAGATGACAACAGAATTCACAGCACAATCGCACCGGGGCTGATGGTTCCGGTGAGTCGAGAGGAGTCTCCATGGCATCGGTGCTCTGGTTCCAGGGTGGAGCGTGCAGTGGCAACACGATGTCGTTTCTCAACGCCGACGAGCCCAACGTCGTCGATCTGATCGTCGACTTCGGGCTCGATCTGGTGTGGCATCCCTCGCTGGGCCTGGAGCTGGGCAAGAACGCCCAGAAGGTCTTCTGGGACTGCGCCAACGGAGAGCGGCCGCTCGACATCTTCGTCTTCGAGGGCACCGTGATGGAGGCCTACGGCGGCCGCGCCGACATGTTCGCCGACCGGCCGATGAAGGACTGGGTCACCGACCTGGCCGCCGCCGCGCAGATCGTCGTGGCGATCGGCGACTGTGCCTGCTGGGGAGGCATTCCCGCGATGGAGCCCAACCCGTCGGGCTCGACCGGCCTGCAGTTCCACAAGCGGGAGAAGGGCGGCTTCCTGGGCCCGGACTTCCGCTCCAAGATGGGGCTGCCGGTGATCAACGTGCCCGGATGCCCGGCGCACCCGGACTGGATCACCCAGATCCTCGTCGCACTGGCCACCGGCCGGGCCGGCGACATCACCCTCGACGACCTGCACCGGCCCGAGACGTTCTTCAAGACTTTCACCCAGACCGGCTGCACCCGAGTCCAGTTCTTCGAGTACAAGCAGTCCACCATGTCGTTCGGCGAGGGCACCCGAACCGGTTGCCTGTTCTACGAGTTCGGCTGCCGTGGCCCGATGACCCACTCACCGTGCAACCGGATCCTGTGGAACCGCCAGAGCAGCAAGACCCGGGCCGGCATGCCGTGCCTGGGCTGCACCGAGCCCGAGTTCCCGCATTTCGACCTGGCCCCCGGAACGCTGTTCAAGACGCAGAAGGTCAGCGGCATGATCCCCAAGGAAGTGCCCGAGGGGACCGATCACCTCACCTACATGGGCCTGGCGGCGGCGGCGCGCATCGCCGCACCGCAGTGGTCCAAAGAAGACATGTTCGTGGTCTGAGGCCCGACGAAACTAGAAACGAAAGGGACTCCTGGCATGACCGATCAGCTCGATCTCTTCGTCAGCCCGCTGGGCCGGGTCGAAGGCGACCTCGACGTCCGCGTCACCATCGACGACGGTGTCGTGACCTCCGCGTGGACCGAGGCGGCGATGTTCCGCGGCTTCGAGATCATCCTGCGCGGCAAGGACCCGCAGTCGGGTCTGGTGGTCTGCCCCCGGATCTGCGGCATCTGCGGGGGTAGCCATCTGTACAAGTCGGCCTACGCGCTCGACACCGCGTGGCGCACCCACATGCCGCCCAACGCGACCCTGGTGCGCAACATCTGCCAGGCCTGCGAGACGTTGCAGTCGATCCCGCGCTACTTCTACGCGCTGTTCGCCATCGACCTGACCAACAAGAACTACGCGAAGTCGTCGCTCTACGACGAGGCGGTGCGCCGCTTCGCGCCCTATGTCGGCACCAGTTACCAACCCGGCGTGGTGCTTTCGGGTAAACCCGTGGAGGTCTACGCGATCTTCGGCGGGCAGTGGCCGCACTCGAGCTTCATGGTGCCCGGCGGGGTGATGTGCGCGCCGACGCTGTCGGACGTCACCCGGGCGATCGCGGTCCTCGAGCACTGGAACGATGCCTGGCTGGAGGGCCAGTGGCTGGGCTGCTCGGTGGACCGCTGGCTGGAGAACAAGACCTGGAACGACGTGCTGGCCTGGGTGGACGAGAACGAGGCCCAGTACAACAGTGACTGCGGATTCTTCATCCGCTACTGCCTCGACGTCGGGCTGGACAAGTACGGCCAGGGCGTCGGCAACTACCTGGCCACCGGTACCTACTTCGATCCGGCGCTCTACGAGAATCCGACCATCGACGGGCGCAACGCAGCGCTGATCGGTCGTTCCGGGGTGTTCGCCGACGGGAACTACTACGAGTTCGATCAGGCCAACGTCCGCGAAGACGTCACCCATTCGTTCTATCAGGGCGATCGCCCGCTGCATCCGTTCGACGGCGAGACCATCCCGATCGACCCCGAACAGGGCCGCAAGGAGGGCAAGTACAGCTGGGCCAAGTCCCCGCGGTACGCCGTCGGCGACCTGGGCAACATCCCGCTCGAAGCCGGTCCACTGGCCCGCCGGATGGCCGCCGCGGGTCCCAACGCCGCCGCGCACCAGGACAACGATCCGTTGTTCGGCGACATCTACAACACCATCGGCCCGTCGGTGATGGTGCGTCAGCTCGCCCGCATGCACGAGGCCCCCAAGTACTACAAGTGGGCGCGGCAGTGGCTCGACGCACTCGAGCTCAAGGACAGCTTCTACACCAAGCCGACCGAATACGCCGAAGGCAAGGGGTTCGGTTCCACCGAGGCGGCCCGCGGCGCACTGAGCGACTGGATCGTCATCGAGGACTCTAAGATCAAGAACTACCAGGTGGTGACCCCCACTGCGTGGAACATCGGGCCCCGCGACGGCTCCGAGGTGCTGGGCCCCATCGAACGGGCGCTGGTGGGCTCGCCCATCGTCGACGCCGAGGACCCGGTCGAGCTCGGTCACGTGGCCCGCAGCTTCGACTCGTGCCTGGTGTGCACCGTGCACGCCTATGACGGCAAGACCGGACGCGAGTTGAACAAGTTCGTGATCAACGGGATGGTGTGACCTGCGTTCGACAGACACCGGGACAGGGGTCGGCACCACGCCCGGCAACCCGGCGGCAGCGCTGGAGCCGCCGGGTTGCGACGTCGTGGTGATCGGCTGCGGCAATCTGCTGCGCGGCGACGACGGCGTGGGACCGGTCCTGGTGCGCCATCTTTGGGAACGTGGGGTTCCCGAGGGCGCAAAGCTGGTCGACGGCGGCACCGCGGGCATGGATGTGGCGTTCCAGATGCGCGGGGCCGCAAGGGTGGTCATCATCGACGCGGCCGCGACGGGGACGGCGCCGGGCACGGTCTTCCGGGTTCCCGGCGAGGAGTTCGCCGAACTGCCGCCGCTGCAGGGGCTGCACACCCACTCCTTCCGGTGGGACCACGCGATCGCCTTCGCGCGCTGGGCGCTGGGCGAG
Source organism: Mycobacterium sp. ABE4_509 (assembly GCF_056160785.1). Classification (NCBI taxonomy): domain Bacteria; kingdom Bacillati; phylum Actinomycetota; class Actinomycetes; order Mycobacteriales; family Mycobacteriaceae; genus Mycobacterium; species Mycobacterium sp. ABE4_509. Next base: position 47,825 of record NZ_JBSWXU010000024.1, read on the forward strand.
GACTGCCCGACCGACATCACGGTGTTTCTGGTGGAGGCCGCCGGGGTGGAGCTGGGTGCCGAGCTGTCCGAGCCGGTGGCCGCGGCGATGGAACAGGTCATCGGCATCGTCGAGCGCGACTTCCTGGCACCGCTGCGGCCCGCCGCGCGCGCCGAGGCGACCGTCGAGTTCACCGCCGACGGATATCTGCGCCTCGACGCCGAGCTGGCCGCCGCGCGTTTCCCGTCGGATGCCGTGGCCGCGGTGCTGCGCGACGGCGCATTCTGGCTGATCCCGCTGCGCGGGCCGCGCAGCGGAGGCCTGCTGCTCAAGCAGCGCAATCCGGCCGGCGACCGGTCTGTGCTGGTCGCAGAGCTACTTAGGGAGACCTTACTTCGCGGCGTTTTTCGTGCATTCTGGGACGATGAACAGGCAGCACTGCGTATCCCTGTCGGCGACAACGAGGGGAAAGGCCGGTGATCGCGATGTGTGAATGCGACGCCCCGTTCCCGGAAGGCAGGCCGCCCACGGTGGTCCGCAGCGACAGTTCCGCCGACGAGGCCAGGGCGGTGGACACCGTGGTGGTCTACGAGCGTGGTCAGTGGGCCGTCGACATCGCCGTCGTGTTCGACGACGGCGTCGTGCGCAAACGCATCAACACCCACCGCACCCGTGGGCGGGCCGAACTGGCAGCCAACTTGATCAAGCGCGCCGCCGAGCGCGATCTGAGGGGACCGTTACTGGGGTGAATCTGGTGGGAGGGCCGTGACCGAAACCGTCCACGAGGCGTCTGAGCGCGCCGTGAACGACGCTGTGCCCGAAGATGTCTCCGACGCCGGAGCCGGCGGTGTCGTGCGTCCGCAACCGCTGGGCGCCTTCGGCCTTCCGCTCGGCTATCTGCTGGTTCCCGCCGGCCCGGACACCGAAGCCGCGCGCACCGCCCTGGTGTCCGGCCGGCTGCCCGACGTCTGGCCCGAGCCGATGGCCGCGCACAGGCATGCGTCGGCCGGCGATCGGGACGCGGCACTGCAGGCGCTGCGCGGCACCGATCCGGTGACCCGCTACAACCGCTACGTGCTGGACCCGGACTCCGAGGACCCGGCCGCCGTGCGCGCCGCGCTGGGCGGGTTCGGTGTGCTCGTCGACGTGGTGTCCTTCGCACTCGGCCGGGCCGACACCGTGCCCGATGCGGCCGGACTGGACGGTGAACTGGCCGCCGTCGTGCTCGCCGCGCAGGCGTCGGCCGCGCTGGACGACGGCGACCCGGCC
>NZ_JBSWXU010000025.1:0-48416 GCF_056160785.1 Mycobacterium sp. ABE4_509
CATCTGGAAGGCCCCCGCCCAAGACATCATCACCAAAGTCCAACGCGGCCGCGCCACCCTCCACCAGATCAAAACGCAGACGGACCACTAGCTCGGCAACACCAGCACCGGCACCGGGCTGTGCCGGATGATCTTGGCGCCGTGCGCTCCGAGGAACACTCCCTTGATGCTGCGTCGTGACGTCGTGCCCAGCGCCAGCAGATCCCCGTCGTCCCACTCGGTGGAATCGAGTGCGCGGTCCCAGCCGTTGCCCGCGATCACCTGCAACTCGGCCGCTTCGCCGACGATTCCGTCGGTTCGGAGCTTCGCCATCATCTCGCGAAGCTGCTCGGCCCACGCGTCGAGCACCGTGTCCTCGGCGTGCAGCCCCACTTCGGGCGGGAACATGGTCCGGCCCCGGATCGCGTAGCTGACCACCCGCAGCGGGACCCCGAGCCGGTCGGTCAGCGCCGCGACCCGTTCGACCACCCGCACCGACTCCGGCGTCCCGGAGTAGGCGCAGGTGATCCGCCGCACGACCCCGGCGCGTGAACCGCGGTAGCCGCGCGGGCTCACCGCCACCGGGATCGGGGACGCGTGCAGCAGCCAGTCCGTCGTCGAACCCAGCACCACCTGGCCGAACGCCCCGTCGGAGGACGACCCCACGACGAGAACCTCGGCACCGGTCCGGGCGACGGCGTCCATGAGTCCGTCACCGGCAGTTCGGCTGGCCACCTGCAGGCAGTCGACCGGGATCTCGGGGGCCTGGGCTTCGAGGTACCGACGTGCCTCCTGGCCCGACTCCGAGCCCAATTGATCGGCATAGGCGGCGAACTCGGCGTCCACCCGGGCCGGCGACGGAGTCATCCAGGGCTGCGGCACCACGGCGGCGACGGTCAGCGAGGTGCCCAGCGACTTCGCCGCCTCGACGGCCAGGTTCAGCGGCGCATGACCGCACTTGCCCGCCAGGTACCCGACCAGGACGGTCACTTCACCTCCTCGAGTTCGGAGCCGGCGGACCCGCCGGCGTCGTTGAGGGCACTGTGGTGCCGACTCCAGAAGAAGTAGAACAGCAGCACCGCGCCCACCCACAGGGTGAACCACAGCCAGGTCAGGGGAGGCAGGCCGATCAGGATGAACACGCAGGCCGCCACCGACAGGATCGGGGTGACCGGATAGCCGGGAACCTTGAAGGAGCGGGGCAGGTCTGGTTCGCGCACCCGCAGGATGATCACCCCGATCGACACGGTGATGAACGCGACCAGGGTGCCGATCGACACCAGGTCCCACAGGTAGTCCAGCGGGACGAAGCCCGACAAGGTGCCCGTGATGACGGCCACCACCACCGTGTTGTTCACCGGGGTCATGGTGCGAGGATTGACTTTTGCGAACCGTGACGGCAGCAGCCCGTCGCGGCCCATCGCGAACAGGATGCGGGTCTGCCCGTACATCACCACCAGGGTCACCGAGAAGATCGAGATCACCGCACCGGCGGCCAGGATGTTGCTGGCCCAGGTCTGGCCGTTGAGGATGTTGCGCAGCATCACCGACAGACCGGCTTCGGCCTGCTCGGGTGAGGCGAACTCGTCGGCGGACTGGGTGCCCAGGCCGGCGAAGGCGACCAGGATGTAGATGCTGGTGACGGCGATCAGTGCGCCGATGATGGCCCGCGGCATGGTCTTCTGGGGGTCCTTCACCTCGTCGCCGGCGGTGGACACCGCGTCCAGGCCGATGAACGTGAAGAAGATCGTGGCGGCACCGGCGGTGATCCCGGCGAAACCCTTGTCCCAGAAGCCGGCGAAGTGGTCGGTGGTGAACGCGGTGAACGCGATCGCCACGAACAGCGCCAGCACCCCGAGCTTGATGACCACCATGATCGCGTTGACCCGCGCCGACTCGCTCGCTCCGCGGATCAGCAGCACCGCGCACATCGCGATCAACAGCATGGCCGGCAGGTTCACGATCCCGGGGTTCTCACCGAACGGGGCGGCGGTCAGCGCATGCGGTATCCGGACCCCGAACACGTTGTTGAGCAGCTCGTTGAGGTAACCGCTCCACCCGATCGAGGTGGCCGACATGGACACCCCGTACTCCAGCAGCAGGCAGGCGGCCACCCCCATGGCGACCATCTCGCCCATGGTGGTGTAGGCGTAGGAGTAGGTGGAGCCCGAAACCGGTACCGAGGAAGCCATCTCGGCGTAGCAGACGGCCGACAGTCCGGCGGCGATCCCCGCGAGCACGAAGGACACCAGCACCGCGGGGCCGGCTTCGGGCACCGCTTCCTGCAACACGATGAAGATACCGGTGCCCACGGTGGCGCCGACCCCGAACATCATCAGCTGGAAGGTCCCGATGCTGCGGTGGAGACTCTCCGATGCCCCGTGTGCTGTCGGCGCACCGATCACCGGCCGGCGCCGCAGCATCTGCTCGGTCAGGCCTAGCGCTGGGGCGGGCATCGTGCCTCCTGGTCGTCCGGCTCGAGGGTGTCGGTCTAGTGTGACCCCGATTCGGCCAGAACGTGCGCTAAGCAATCAACGGCCCAGTCGATTTCGTCGGCGGTGATCACCAACGGCGGCGCGAAGCGCAGCGTCGATCCGTGGGTGTCCTTGACCAGCACGCCACGTTCGGCCAGCCGCAGGCTGATCTGTTTCCCGGTGCCGTGAACGGGGTCGATGTCGACGCCGGCCCACAATCCCCTGCCCCGTACGGCGAGGACGCCTCCGCCGATCAGCGAGTGCAGCCGCCGGTGTAGATGTGCTCCGAGTTCGGTTGAGCGGTACTGGAACTCGCCGCGGTTGAGGATGTCCACCACGGTCGATCCGACGGCGGCGGCCAGCGGGTTGCCGCCGAACGTCGAGCCGTGTTCCCCGGGGTTGAGGACGCCGAGGACGTCCCGGTCGGCGACCACCGCGGACAGCGGGATCACCCCGCCGCCGAGTGCCTTGCCGAGCAGGTAGACGTCGGGAACGACATCCCAGTGGTCGCAGGCGAAGGTGCGCCCGGTGCGTGCGAGCCCGGACTGGATCTCGTCGGCGATCATCAGGATGTTGCGCTGGGTGCACAGCGCGCGTACCTGTGGCAGGTAGTCGTCGGGCGGCACGATGATGCCCGCCTCGCCCTGGATCGGCTCGAGCAGGACCGCGACGGTGTGTTCGTCGATCGCGCCGGCCAGCGCGGCGGCGTCGCCGAATGGGACGGCGCGGAATCCCGGTGTGTAGGGGCCGAACCCGCGGCGCGCGGTCGCGTCGTCGGAGAAGCTGATGATGGTCGTGGTTCGGCCGTGGAAGTTGTTGTGCGCTACGACGATATTGCCCCGGTCGGCGGGAATACCCTTGACGTCGACACCCCACTTGCGGGCGACCTTGATGGCGCTCTCGACCGCTTCGGCGCCGCTGTTCATCGGCAGCACCATGTCCTTGCCGCACAGCCCGGCCAGCGCCGCGCAGAACGGGGCCAGCCGATCGGAGTGAAACGCGCGGCTGACCAGGGTGACCGCCTCGAGCTGCGCGTGGGCGGTCGCGATCACCTCCGGGTTGCGGTGGCCGAAGTTGACCGCCGAGTAGGCGGCCAGGCAGTCGAGATAGCGGCGGCCCTCGACGTCGGTGATCCAGGCGCCCTGCGCGCCGGCGGCCACCACCGGCAACGGCGAGTAGTTGTGCGCGACGTAGCGGTTGTCGAGCTCGATCGCCTGGTCGGTGCGGCTGGTCATGACGTTCAGGATCGTCACGGATGCACCTCCAGCGTGCAGCATTTGACGGATCCGCCGCCTTTGAGCAGTTCGGATAGGTCGACGCCGATCGGGCGGAACCCGGCGGCCCGCAGCTGGTCGGCGAAGCCCGTCGCCGCCGCGGGCAGCACGACGTTGTGGCCGTCGGACACCGCGTTGAGGCCCAGCACGTAGGCATCGGCGCTGGCCACTTCGATCGCGTCGGGGAACAGCTGGTTCAGCAACTGACGGGAGTGTGCGGCGAACGCCGGCGGATAGTAGGCCACCGTGGTGTCGTCGAGTACCGCCAGCGCGGTGTCGAGATGGTAGAAGCGCGGGTCGACGAGTTCGAGGCCGACGACGGGCAGCCCGATGTGGGCGGCGATCTCGTCGTGGGCGCGGCGGTCGGTGCGGAACCCGTAGCCGGCCAGCACCACCGCGCCGACGACCAGCAGGTCGCCCTGGCCCTCGTTGACGTGCCGGGTCTCGGCCGGCAGATAGCTGTTGGCGGTCATCCAGTCGGCGTGGGCGATCGACTCGGCGGAGCGCTCGGCGTGTGCGAAGCGGGCGACCACCGCCCGGTCGTTGACGATCAGTCCGCCGTTGGCGGCGTAGACCATGTCGGGCAGGCCCGCCACCGGCTCCACCAGATCAACGGTGTGGCCGAGTGCGAGGTAGGCCTGGCGCAGCGCCTCCCATTGGTGCAGCGCGAGCTCGGCGTCGACCGGGGTGGTGGTGTCCATCCACGGATTGATGACGTACTCGACGGCGAAGTACCTCGGAGCGCTCATGACATAGCGGCGGGGGCGGGCGGACCTGGGGCGGGCGTCGGGGAGCGAGGTCTCGGCCGCAGCCGAGGTCGAGGCGTCGGTCAACGTCATGGATTCAACGATATTTCCTGGTTGCTGTGCAATCAATCGACGAATATTGCGTGATGAGGCATGATTTATTGCAGCAATGCGCTCTTTTGCGCGTTTTGTTGCACAGGAGGAACGATGGAGCGCCTGGACGAGACCGACGAACGCATCCTGGCCGAGCTGGCCGAGCATGCGCGCGCCACGTTCGCCGAGATCGGTGCGCGGGTGAACCTGTCGGCACCCGCGGTGAAGCGGCGCGTCGACCGGATGCTCGACGCCGGCGTCATCCGGGGGTTCACCACGGTCGTCGACCGCAACGCGCTCGGTTGGACCACCGAGGCGTATGTACAGGTGTACTGCCAGGGCACCATCGCTCCGCACGAGCTGCGTGCGGCGTGGCGCGACATCCCCGAGGTGGTCAGCGCGGCGACGGTCACCGGGACCTCCGATGCGATGCTGCACGTGCTGGCCCGCGACATGCGGCACCTCGAAGATGCGCTGGAGCGGATTCGCTCGGCCGCCAGCATCGAGCGCAGCGAGAGCATCGTGGTGCTGTCCAACCTGATCGAGCGGGTGCGCGGCTGACCCGCACTCCGCGGCGCAACCTGTGGGGTGACGCACATCAGTTCGGCGCCATCGTGTAAAACCAGCACGTGACCACATCGCAGCAGCAGGGCGGAATCGTGATCGTCGGTGGAGGGCTGGCGGCCGCACGCACCGCCGAGCAGTTGCGCCGTTCGGAGTTCGCCGGCGCCATCACGATCGTCAGCGACGAGAACCATCTGCCGTACGACCGGCCGCCACTGTCGAAGGAAGTGCTGCGCGCCGAAACCGACGATGTGACGCTCAAGCCGGCCGAGTTCTACGCCGACAACGACATCACCGTGTTGCTCGGCAACGGGGCGAAGTCGGTGGACACCGTCGCCAAGAAACTGACCTTGGCCGACGGCGCCGAGCTGGGCTACGACGAGCTGGTGATCGCGACGGGGCTGGTGCCCAAACGTGTTCCCTCGTTCCCGGATCTGGCCGGCATCCACGTGCTGCGCTCCCTCGACGAGAGCCGCGCACTGCGCACCGAGGCGGGCAGCGCGTCGCGCGCGGTGGTGGTGGGGGCCGGGTTCATCGGCTGCGAGGTGGCGGCCAGCCTGCGCGCGCTGGGTGTGGACGTGGTGCTGGTCGAACCCCAGCCCGCCCCGCTGGCGTCGGTGCTCGGCGAGCAGATCGGTGCGTTGATCACCCGGCTGCACCGGGCCGAGGGTGTCGACGTGCGCTGCGGTGTGGGTGTCGAGCGGGTCGGCGGTACGGAGCGGGTCGAGACGGTCACGCTGAGCGACGGCACCGAGCTCGCCGCCGATCTGGTGGTGGTCGGAATCGGGTCCCACCCGGCCACCGACTGGCTGCGCGACAGCGGCATCACCGTCGAGAACGGCGTCGTCTGCGACGAGGTGGGCCGCACGACCGCACCCCACGTCTGGGCGATCGGCGATGTGGCATCCTGGCTGGACGTCGTCGCCGGTCAAGTGCGCGTGGAACATTGGAGCAACGTCGCCGATCAGGCACGGGCGATGGTGCCGGCCATGCTCGGCCAGGACGCGTCTTCGGTGGCCACCGTGCCCTACTTCTGGAGCGACCAGTACGACGTCAAGATCCAATGCCTGGGCGAGCCGGAGGCCACCGACACGGTGCACATCGTGGCGGACGACGGCCGCAAGTTCCTGGCCTACTACGAGCGCGACGGCGTCGTGGTGGGCGTGGTCGGCGGCGGTATGCCGGGCAAGGTGATGAAGACCCGCGGCAAGATCGCCTCGGGCGCTCCGATCGCCGACGTCCTGGGCTGAGGTCCGCCAGCCGGGCCCGGCCCGCGGCGTTCGGGAGCCGTACCGCCACGTTGGTGGTGCTCTGCGGCCCCTGGCAGCGAAATCGACCTCATGGTTGTGGGTCGACCCGTTGGGGCGCCGAACCGCAGCCACGACGTCGATCTCGCCCGCAGCATCGGAAAATGTCAGATCTCGCCCAGATAGAACCGGCTGCCCTGATCGTCGGCGCACAGTGCTGAGGTTCCGTACGGCTGCCGGGAGGGCCCGTCGATGACCGACCCGCCCGCCTCCCGGACCCGGTCGACGGCGGCGTCGATGTCGTCCACGGTCCACATCGGCACCGTGGTCGCTGTGTCGCTGCCGCCGGCAACCCCGGCCATCGGATGGCTCTGGGTGATCTGCCAGCCGTCGTCGACGCGCCCGGGCTCGAAGCCCCAGAACAGCACGCGACTGTAGAAGGCCTTGAACGCGGACGAATCCGGCACCTGGTGGGTGATGTAGGACAGCTCGCCCGGGCCGGTGCCGTTGCGCGCCGGACGTACAAGCCCGGCTGCGGGCCGGAACACGGCGAATGCGCCGCCCTGCGGATCGGTGGCGTCCAGGACCGTCCCGAAGTCGAACTCGTGAGCTTCGGCGACGTTGCCGCCGCCGGCCATGATGCTCTCCCGCGCCCCGTCGAGGTCGGTCACCGCGTAGCAGCAGAACAGAGTGGGCGGGCCGGGGACGGAGAAGACGCCGATGTGCTGGTCGGTGTTGGTGACCTGGTGGGTCGCCGGGTCATAGATCCAGCCCAGCACGTGGCCGTAGAACGCGGCCGCCCGGTCTGCGTCGGGCACCCACACCGACACGTAGCCCACGTCGCCGTGCTGGATCGGTGTCGGTGCGCCGGTGACCGGTCCGGTGAGCATCCAGCGGTGGCCGAACGGGTCCACGATGGTGGCGTTGCGGCTGCCGTGCGCCTCCCGGATCTCGGTGTGCACCCGGGCGCCGTGGTCGCGGGCACGCTGCACCGTGGTGTCGGTGTCGGGTACGGACAGCATCAGGCTCACCGAAGACTGTTGCGGAGAAGGGGCTTTCACGCCGATCTCCGGGTACTCGTCGGCCAGGTAGAACACTCCGCCGGACAGGGACAACTCGGCGTGCCCGATCCGGCCGTCGTCCATCTCGACCGGATCGCCGACCAGGGCGGCGCCGAAATTCTCGATGTACCAGGTGATTGCGGCGCGGGCGCCGGCGACGGCGAGGTAGGGGACCGCGGCGGGCCGCGGAGTGGATGTGGCGGCGGGCCGCGGGGACGATGTGTTGAGTTCGGCGATGGCAGTGTCGGTGCCGCTCATGATGACTCCTTCGGTTCGATCCGGTTGCTGCTCGAAGACTGTGGCCGCCGCCTCGAGGCGGGACCGGAGCCGGGCTGCGAAATCCGGTTCCGGCGCGACCGGGAGGTCGCCGCCGCGCAGCACGTTCAGCGGATCCGGTGCGTCCTCGTGGTCGTTCACGGCGTGCCTCCTTCCGGCTGGGGGTACTGCGCCCGGAACGCGCGGCGCGCGCGCACCAGTAGGGCCTCGGTCGCCCGGACGGTGCGGCCGATCAGTTCCGCACACTCCGGCACCGAGCAGTCGTCCATGTAGCGCAGCGCCAGCACGGTGCGGTGCTGTTCGGACAGGCCTGCCAGCACCTGCTCGGCCACGATGCGGTCGACATGGGCTTGCCAGATGTCGGCGGGTTCGGTCTGCTCGGGCGGATCGGCCACCGGTACCGAGTGCCGGTCGTGGCGCCGGCGGTAGTGGTCGGCGAGTTTGTGGCGTGCGACCCCGACCAGCCACGGAACCGTGATCGACGGCCCCGCCTGCTTGCGGGCAGCATCCATCGCCGCCAGGAAGGTGTCCGACGTCAGGTCTTCGGCCGTTCCGCGGTCACCGCAGCGCCTGACGAAGTACCCGTAGATGACCGGTAGGGCTTCGTCGTAGAGCGCGAGCAGTGCGCGCGGACCGTGGTCATCCGGTTCGACGCTCACACCCCTATCGTCGCGCCGGGGCCGGCAACTCCGACGCCCCGATCGCAGATTTTTTCGGTGAGCGTGCGTGGCGGCGGCTCAGAGTCCGTCGGCGAGGGTGTCGAACGCATCGCCGAGCGCGGCCGCCAGCGCGACCGATTCGTCGGCCAGCCAGTTCTCGTAGGCGGCCAGCGCGACACCGAGCATCGTCCAGGCCACCGTCTGCGGAACCAGATCAGCGGCCCCGCGGTCGAGCCGGGCGGCCACGAAGGCCGCCACCACGGCCCGCCAGCCCGCGTACATCGTCATCGAGTAGGCCTGCAACGTCTCGGTTTCCAGAATGAGCCGCATCCGCTCGCGGTGCCGTTCGGTGTCGTCGAACTCGTTGAACGCCAACAACGCGGTACGCAGTGCCTCGCGGATCGGCACGCTGGGGTCCAGCTCGGCGAGCAGTTCGCGCATGTGCTCCAGATGCGCGTCGAAGTCGCCCCAGGGCAGGGCGCTCTTCGACGGGTAGTAGCGGAACAGGGTCCGGCGGGCGATGCCGGCCGCCGCGGCCACGTCGTCGACGCTGACCTCGTCGAACCCCTGGGTCATGAACAGATCGATCGCGACGTCGCTGATGTGTTCCCAGCTCGTCGACCTCCGGCGGCCCACGCGCGCCTTTGCAGCGGGCATCGGACATCCACCCTTCCGTTTCGGCACCCGATGCCATATTATTGCGACCTGCATCACAAATGTCGAGAAGAAAGGCCGGATCGATGGAGCAGAATCAGCACGGCGAAACCGATGAACTGGTCGCCGAGAGCCTGGTCGAGGAAGTGTCGATCGACGGGATGTGCGGGGTCTACTGAGCGTGAGCGCGCCGATGGTGAACACCGGATCCCAGACAGGTTCGTTCGACCCGGACCGGCGCTGGCGGTTGCACCCGCAGGTGGCCGTCCGGCCCGAGCCGTTCGGTGCGCTGCTCTACCACTTCGGGACCCGCAAGCTCTCGTTCCTGAAGAACCGGACGATCGTCGAGGTGGTCAACGCTCTGGCTGACCACCCCGACGTTCGCTCCGCCTGTCGCGCCGCCGGAGTGGACGACGATGCGCAGGCGCCCTACCTCCATGCGCTGGGTGTACTCGCCCAGTCCAACATGCTTGTCGCAGAAGAGGATCAATGACTGTCGCTGTACCCGTACCACGTCTGGTCGACCAGTTCGAGAAAGGGCTGGACGCCCCGATCTGCCTGACGTGGGAACTGACCTACGCCTGCAACCTGTCGTGCGTGCACTGCCTGTCGTCCTCGGGGAAGCGTGATCCCCGTGAGCTGACCACCAGGCAGTGCAAGGACATCATCGACGAGCTCGAACGCATGCAGGTGTTCTACGTCAACATCGGCGGCGGTGAGCCCACCGTGCGGTCGGACTTCTGGGAGCTGGTCGACTACGCGACCGCCCACCACGTGGGCGTGAAGTTCTCCACCAACGGGGTGCGTATCACCCCCGAGGTGGCCGCCAAGCTGGCCGCGAGCGACTACGTCGACGTGCAGATCTCGCTGGACGGCGCCACGGCCGAGGTGAACGACGAGGTGCGCGGTCCCGGATCGTTCGCGATGGCGGTGCGCGCGCTGGAGAACCTGCGCGAGGCCGGTTTCCGCGATGCCAAGATCTCGGTGGTGGTGACGCGCCACAACGTCGACCAGCTCGACGACTTCAAGGCGCTGGCCGACCGGTACGGCGCCACGCTGCGCATCACCCGGCTGCGCCCGTCGGGCCGCGGCGCCGACGTATGGGACGAACTGCACCCCACCCAGGCCCAGCAGGTGCAGCTCTACGACTGGCTGGTCGCCCACGGCGAGGGGGTGCTCACCGGCGACTCGTTCTTCCACCTGTCCGGGCTGGGCGAACCCGGCGCGCTGGCCGGGCTGAACCTGTGCGGCGCCGGCCGGGTGGTCTGTCTCATCGACCCCGTCGGTGACGTCTACGCCTGCCCGTTCGCCATCCATGACAACTTCCTTGCCGGAAACATTCTTTCCGACAACGGATTCCAGAACATCTGGCAGAACTCCTCGCTGTTCCGGGAGCTGCGTGAGCCGCAGTCCGCCGGCGCGTGCGGCAGTTGTGGTCACTACGACAGTTGTCGCGGTGGGTGCATGGCCGCCAAGTTCTTCACCGGGCTTCCGATGGACGGCCCCGACCCGGAGTGCGTCCAGGGTTACGGCGAGCCGGCCCTGGCCCGCGAGCGCGACAAGCCGAAGCCCAGCGTGGATCATTCGCGCTCCGGTGGGCGCAAGGCCTCCGGGCCGGTTCCGCTCACGCTGCTGAGCGCTCCGCCCAAGAAATTCTGCAATGAAAGCCCGGTCTAGGACGGAGTTGTTCCATGGCACGTGACACCTGGTTCGAAACCGTCGCCATAGCCCAGCAGCGAGCGAAGAAGAGGCTTCCGAAGTCTGCCTACTCGTCGCTGATCTCGGCCTCGGAGAAAGGGGTGACGGTCGCCGACAACGTCGAGTCGTTCGGCGAGCTCGGCTTCGCCCCACACGTCATCGGTGGCACCGAGAAGCGCGATATGGCGACAACTGTTATGGGGCAGGATATTTCACTGCCCGTCATTATCTCGCCGACCGGTGTGCAGGCAGTGCACCCCGAGGGCGAGGTCGCCGTCGCGCGGGCGGCCGCCGCGCGGGGCACCGCCATGGGCCTGTCGTCGTTCGCCAGTAAGCCGATGGAGGAGGTGGTCGCGGTCAACGACCGGATCTTCTTCCAGATCTACTGGCTGGGCACCCGCGACGAGATCCTCGCACGGATGGAGCGGGCCAGGGCTGCCGGCGCCAAGGGGCTGATCCTGACCACCGACTGGAGCTTCTCGCACGGGCGGGACTGGGGCAGCCCCAAGATCCCCGAGCGGATGGATCTCAAGACCATGATCACGATGGCTCCGGAGGTGATCACCAAGCCCGGCTGGCTGTGGAGTTTCGGCAAGCATCTGCGCCCGCCGGACCTGCGGGTACCCAACCAGGGCGCGCGCGGCGAGGCGGGCCCCACCTTCTTCGAGGCATATGGTCAGTGGATGGGCACACCGCCCCCGACCTGGGAAGACGTGGCGTGGCTGCGCGAGCAGTGGGGTGGACCGTTCCTGCTCAAAGGAACCGTGCGGGTGGACGACGCCAAACGTGCTGTGGATGCCGGTGTTTCGGCCATCACGGTGTCCAATCACGGCGGCAACAACCTGGACGGCACGCCGGCGGCGATTCGCTGTCTGCCGGCCATCGCGGATGCGGTCGGCGACCAGGTCGAGGTTTTGCTGGACGGTGGTGTTCGGCGCGGCAGTGATGTCGTCAAGGCCGTTGCTCTGGGGGCCCGCGCGGTGATGATCGGCAGGGCCTATCTGTGGGGCCTGGCGGCCAACGGGCAGGCCGGTGTGGAGAACGTCCTCGACATCCTGCGCGGTGGCGTCGACTCGGCGCTGTTGGGTCTGGGCAAGTCCTCGATCCATGAACTGTCCCGTGCGGATGTCCTGATCCCGGACGGCTTCACCCGCACCCTGGGAGTCTGATACGGGCGTGGCGCAGGGGGCTGGCGTGAATTGGACTCCGGCCGCCTCGGCCGGTGCCGGGAAATCAATCCCCACGCATGCACCAACATCTGGCGCACGGCAGGTGAATTCGGCCTACCATCGTCGCGTGGCTATCCCCCGCGAGCTCGGGATCTCAACGACGAGGCAGCTGCAGAACACATCATCTCCGCTGATGCCCGCGCTGATCGTCCCGGTAGGTTCCACCGAGCAGCACGGACCTCACCTGCCGCTGGACACCGACACCCGCATCGCGGTGGCCGTGGCCGACGCGCTCGTGGGGCGCCTGGCCGCCGACGGTGGCACGACATGGTTGGTCGCACCCGCCATCGCCTACGGAGCCAGCGGTGAGCACGAGGGTTTCCCCGGCACCGTCTCGATTGGCACACCTGCACTGGCGAAACTCGTTGTGGAATTCGCCCGTTCCGCGTGTCGGTGGGCGTCGCGGGTACTGTTCGTCAACGGGCACGGGGGCAACGTCCCTGCGCTGCGTGAGGCGGTCGCGCTGCTGCGGTACGAGGGCCGCGACGCCGGCTGGTGTTCCTGCACGGCCCGGGATTCGGACGCCCACGCTGGCCATACCGAAACTTCTGTATTGCTACATATTTCGCCAGAGGCCGTCAGGCAGGATGAAATGGTGCCGGGAAACCGCGCCCCGCTGTCGGAGCTGATGCCTGCGATGCGACGCGGCGGAGTGGCCGCCGTCAGTTCGCTGGGGGTGCTCGGAGACCCCATGGCCGCGACGCCGGAAGAGGGGGGCAGAATCTTTGCTGAGATGGTGGACAGGTGCGCCGACGGCATCGGTCGATGGACACCTGACGGGGAGGGGATGTTGAGATGAGCGGGCCACGGCTACCCGACGGGTTCGCCGTCCAGGTGGACCGACGCGTACGCGTCCTGGGCGAGGGCGCCGCGCTGCTCGGAGGTTCACCGACCCGGCTGCTGCGGTTGGCGCCGGCCGCTCAGACCATGCTCAACGGCGGCAGGCTGGAGGTCCACGACGCGGTCAGCGCTCAACTGGCCCGGACCCTGCTGGATGCCACCGTCGCCCATCCGCGTCCGCTCAGCGGCCCGTCTCATCGTGATGTCACCGTCGTGATCCCTGTGCGCGACAACATGTCTGGAGTGACACGACTGATCTCGGCGGTACGCGGGGTGCGCGTCGTCGTCGTCGACGACGGCTCTGCGGTGCCGGTCAACGCATCGGACTTCGCGGCGGTGCACGGCGACGTGCGGGTGCTGCGCCATGCCCGCAGCAAGGGGCCCGCCGCGGCACGCAACACCGGCCTGGCGGTGTGTGACACCGACTTCGTGGCGTTCCTCGACTCCGACGTGTTGCCGCGGCGAGGCTGGCTGGAGGCGCTGCTCGGACACTTCTGCGACCCCGCCGTCGCGCTGGTGGCGCCGCGGATCGTCGCCCTGAACCCGTCGGACAGCGTCGTGGCCCGCTACGAGGCGGTGCGGTCCTCGCTGGACCTCGGGCTGCGGGAGGCGCCGGTGGTGCCCTTCGGGACGGTCTCGTACGTGCCGAGCGCGGCGATCATCTGCCGGCGCTCCGCGCTGACCGACGTCGGCGGATTCGACGAGTCGCTGGTTTCCGGCGAGGACGTCGACCTGTGCTGGCGGCTCAACGAGGCGGGCGCCCGGCTGCGCTATGAACCCATCGCCACCGTCGCCCACGACCATCGCACCGACCTGCGAAAGTGGTTCGTACGCAAGTCGTTCTACGGCGCCTCTGCGGCTCCACTGGCAATACGGCACCCGGGTAAGACCGCTCCGCTGGTGATCTCGGGGTGGACGCTGGTGGTCTGGATGCTGGTGGCCATCGGCTCGGGTATCGGCTACCTGGCCTCGATGGCCGTGGCCGCGATCACCGGCCAGCGCATCGCCAAGTCGCTGTCGTGCGTGCCCACCGAGCCCATGGAGGTGGCCGCCGTGGCCGCGCAGGGACTGTGGTCTGCGGCCCTGCAGCTGTCCTCGGCGATCTGCCGGCACTACTGGCCGGTTGCGCTGGTCAGCGCCGTGCTGTCGCGACGGTGCCGGCGCGTCGTGGTGGTCGCGGCCGTGCTCGACGGGGTGTTCGACTGGGTGACCCGCAACGGCAACGCCGACGAGGACACCAAACGGGTGGGGCTGGTGACCTACATCCTGCTCAAGCGACTCGACGACATCGCCTACGGCCTCGGGCTGTGGAGCGGCGTCGTCCGGGAGCGCAACGTCGGCGCGCTCAAACCCGAGATCCGCACCTGAAGCGGCACCTTGCCCGATAGTGCCGCAGCGCAGCGCAGCGCCGGCGACGTCCTCGTCGTCGGCGCGGGTAGTGCAGGATCGGTGCTGGCCGAGCGGCTTTCCGCGGACGAGCGATGCCGGGTCACCGTGGTCGAGGCTGGCCCGGGACCCGACGATCCCCGGGTGGGCACTCAGCTCACCGACGGTCTGCGGCTGCCGATCGGGGTGGCCAGCTCGGTGGTGCGGCGCTATGCGACCACGCTGACCGAGCACCCCGAACGGTCCGCCCAGATCATGCGCGGCGCTGTCGTCGGTGGTTCCGGCGCGGTCAACGGCGGATACTTCTGCCGGGCGCTGCCCGCGGACATGGACGGCTGGGACCTCGATGGCTGGCGGTGGGCCGACGTGCTGCCCCACTTCAAGGCGATCGAGACCGACCTGGACTTCGACACCGAACCGCACGGCTCGCACGGACCGATCAGGGTGCAGCGGGTCAGCGAGTTCAACGGCTGCACCGCCTTGTTCGTCGCGGGCTGCGGCGCCGCCGGCTTCGGTTGGATCGACGATCTGAACGGTTCGACGCGCGAGCACCCGCTGTCCGGGGGTGTCGGGGCGGTCCCGCTGAACATCGAGCGCGGCACCCGGGTCGGCCCGGGCGGCGCGTTCCTGCAGCCCGCGCTGCGGCGAGCCAATCTGGAGCTGCTCACCGACACCCGGGTACACCGGATCCGGCTGCGCGGTGGCCGTGCGGTCGGGGTCGACTGTGTCGGGCCGGGCGGCGCGACGACGCTGACGGCGGACCGGATCGTGCTGTCGGCCGGTGCGATCGGCTCGGCCCAGTTGCTGTTGCTGTCGGGTATCGGACCCGAAGCGGTGCTGCGCGGCGCGGAACTGGTTGTGGCGCAAGACCTTCCGGTCGGGGTGGACACCGTCGACCATCCGGAGTGGGTGCTGCCCGTCGCCTGGGTGCCGACCCACGGAGTGCCGCCGCTGGAAGCGGTGTTGAGCACGCCCGAGGGGCTGGAGATCAGGCCGTACACGGCAGGGTTCGGCGCGATGATGACCGGCAGGCACGACGATCCGACCGACCGGCCGCACCTCGGTGTGACGCTGATGCGTCCGCGATCACGGGGTCGGCTCACCGTCGCCTCCTCCGATCCGGAGGCCGCCCCCGTCATCGAGCACCGCTACGACAGCTCCGCCGAGGACGTCGAACTGCTGCGCGACGGCACTCGGTTGGCTCGTGAAATCGCTTCTGCCACAGCTGCTGACGAGGCATTCTGGGCGACTTCGCAACACCTGTGCGGAACCGCGCGGATGGGCTCCGACGGTGACGGCGTCGCCGTGGTGGACAGCCGGTGCAGGGTGTTCGGCGTCGACGGGCTGTGGGTGATCGACGGCTCGATCCTGCCCGTGATCCCCAGCCGCGGCCCCCACGCCACCATCGTGATGGCCGCCCATCGGGCGGCCGAATTCGTCAGCTGATCGCGGTGAGCGCCTCGGCGAGGGCCGTCGCCGCGACCACCCCGTCGATCACCGGCACGCCGAGCCGGCGGGTCAGCGGCGCGGCGAAGGGTGCCATTGCCGCGCAGCCCAGCACTATCGCACGGCTGGTGTCGGCTTCGAGGGCGCGACGGCACAGCTCGCCGATCGGTTCGATGCTGGTCGGGTCGGAGCCGATCTGCAGCACCGGGATGTCGCAGGCGTACACGCCGGCGCACTGGTTCGGGGTGTAGGTCTTGGCCAGCTGCCAGGCCCGCGAGATCGTCGGCGACATCGATGTGACGACCGAAAAGGTGCCGGCGGCCAGCGCCGCGGCATGCATCGCGGCCTGGGCGATTCCCAGCACCGGCGCGTCCAGCATCGTGCGGGCCTGCTCGAGTCCGGGATCGCCGAAGCATGCGATCACACAGGCGTCGGGCCGCTGCCCGCCGGGCCGCCGCGCAACCTCGGCGAGCACCTCGAGAAGGCCTGGCACGCTGCGTTGTTCGTCCTCATCGCTTTCGATGCTGGGTGGGCCGGACGCAGGGTTGAGTGCCTCGACGACAGTGCCCGGGCGTGCGACGGACGACGCGCTGGCCGCGATCGCCGCGGTCATCGATGATGTCGTGTTCGGGTTGACGAGCAGAAGGCGCACGCCTGGCGAGCTTACGTGCCTGCCGCCGACATCGCTGTGCACGGCGCCGGCGGCGGGGGCGTTCAGCGAATCGAGTACCGGATCGGCAGGTGTTTGAGCCCGCCGACGAAGGTGGTGGCCGACAGCTCCGGGCGCCCGGCGAACTCGATCGACTCCAATCGGGGGATGAGCTCGGTGAAGAAGCTGTTCATCTCCATCCGGGCCAGCGCGGCGCCCAGGCAGAAGTGCACACCGTAGCCGAATGCGAGGTGCTTGTTGGGGTCGCGTCCGACGTCGAACCGGAACGGGTCGGTGAAGATCTCCTCGTCCCGGTTGGCCGACACGTAGGCGAGGTAGACCGACTGCCCCTCGGCGATCGGGACGCCGCGGATCTCGGTGTCGGCGGTGGCGGTCCGCATGAACTCCTTGACCGGAGTGGCCCACCGGATCATCTCCTCGACAGCGGCGCCCATCAGGCCCATGTCCCCGCGTAGCCGGTCGAGCTGATCCGGGTTGGCGATCAACGCGTGCAGCCCACCCGAGATCGCGTCCTTGGTGGTGTCGTGTCCGGCGCTGGCCACGATGACGTAGTAGGAGACGGTGTCCATGTCCGACAGCGGCTCGCCGTCGATGGTGCCGTTGGCGATGGCCGAGGCCAGGTCGCCGGTGGGGTTCTCCCGACGCGAGGCGGTCAGCGCGGAAAAGTAGGTGAAGAAGTCCATCAGCACCGCCAGCAGATCCTCGGTGGTGCCCTCGCCACGCTTGTGTTCGGTGTCGTCGCCGCCGAACATCTCCTGGGTCAGGGTGAGCATCCGGGGGAAGTCCTCCTCGGGCAGGCCGAGCAGCGACAGGATCACGTAGAGCGGGTAGTTGACCGCGATCTCGGTGACGAAATCGCATTCGGGCCCGATGTCACGCATCCGGTCGACGTAGCGCTTGGCCAGTTCGTCGACCCGGATCTTGAGGTCACGCATGGCCTTGGGGCGGAACCAGTCGGCGCCGATCTTGCGCACGTCGCGGTGGTGGGGGTCGTCCATGTGGATCAACGTGCGCAGGCCGATACCGGCGTCCTGCTGCTGCTTCATCACGTCGTCGCCCTCGGCGGGCATCAGCAGCGGCCGGGGGCCGCTGACGAACAGCTCGTTGTCGCGCTCGACGGCCATGATGTCGGCGTGTTTGGTCAGCGCCCAGAACGGCCGGTAGGGCGGGTTGTCGACCCACGCCACCGGTTGGTGGGCGCGCAGGTGCGCGAGGGCGGCGTGCAGCCGTTCGTCGTCGGCGTACGCCGACGGATCGGCCAGGACCTTGGCGGCCTCCCTGGTCTGCGAATCCATCTTCAGGTCCGCTGCCGAGCTGCTCATTGCTCTCCTCGTCGGGGCTGGTGCGAAGAACTTGACGGGTGTCAACTGCCCCAGTGTATGTGACGAAGGCCACGCCGCAAAGGGGGAGGCTGCGGTTGAGCCAACTAAACTCTGGCGGCGTGGCACCCGCACGAGTCCCCGGCCGCGTCGGTTGCCTGCTGCTGGCACTGGTGCTGCTGGTCGCGGCGTGTTCGCCGGATCCGCCGCCGGCCACCCCGGGCGACAACGATGCGGCCCTGGTGCACATCGAGGCCGGCAGCGTGCGCGGCGCGACCGCCGCCGACCACCGCCTGTTCGCCGGGATCCGCTACGCGGCGGCCCCGGTGGGCCCGCTGCGGTGGCGTCCGCCGCAGCCCGCGGTGCCCTGGGACGGCGTGTTCGACGCCACCCGGTACGGGCCGCGATGCCTGCAGGACCTCAATGGGGATCTGGAGATGGGCCGTCAGAGCGACGAGGACTGCCTGAACCTCAACGTGTGGACCCCGGCGGGACCGTCGCAGAAACGGCCGGTGATGGTGTGGATCCACGGCGGTTCGTTCGTCAACGGAAGCGGTCGTGTCTACGACGCCCGGCGGCTGGTCGCGCGCGGCGACGTCATCGTGGTCACCATCAACTACCGGCTGGGTGCGCTGGGTTTCCTGGCCCACCCCGCCCTCGGTCCGCCCGGCGACGTCGGCAACTACGGTCTGGCCGATCAGCAGGCCGCGCTGCGCTGGGTGCGGGACAACATCGAGCGATTCGGCGGTGACCCGGACAGAGTGACCGTGGCCGGGGAATCCGCCGGCGGCATGTCGGTGTGCGATCACCTCGTCGCGCCCGGTTCGGCGGGGCTGTTCTCGGCCGCCGTCATCATGAGCGCGCCGTGCCAGGCGCAGGCCACGCTGCCGGTCGCGACGACCCGCAGCATCGACTACGCGGCCGCACTGGGCTGTCCGGATTCGGCGGATGCTGCGGCCTGCCTGCGCGACCTGCCCGCCAATGCCCTGCGGAAGCCGCTGTGGCTCTACAACATCGGTGAAGACGAACTGTCCGGACCGGTGACGGGTACGGCGGTGCTGCCGGTGGACCCGGTGGCGGCCATCGAGGACGGCCGCGCCGCGCGGGTGCCGGTGCTGATCGGCACCACCCGTGACGAATTCACCTTGTTCGCTGCCCTGCAGTATCTGCGGGACGGGCGGGTGTACACCGCCGGCGACTACCCCCAACTGCTGGCCGGCACCTTCGGCGACGACGCCGACACGGTTGCCGCGCGGTACCCGCTGGATCGTTTCGACAGTGTCCCGCTGGCGTACGCGGCCACCGTCACCGACAGCGCGTTCTCCTGCCCGGCGCTGTGGATGGCCCGCGGTCTGGCCCGGCATGCCGGCACACATGCCTACGAGTTCGCCGAGCAGAACCCGCCGACGCCGCAGCCGCTGCGCGAACTGCCGTTCCCGGTGGGCGCCGCACATTCCCTCGAGCTGCGGTATCTGTTCGACGTGGGTGGGGCACCCGAGCTGGACGCAGCTCAACGCGAGCTGTCCAACGACATGATCGACTACTGGAGTTCGTTCATCGCCACCGGAGCGCCCGGTTCGGCCGGACTGCCGGTCTGGCCGGCGCTGTCCGACGAGGCTGCGGCACAATGGATGTCGTTGCAGGACCGGGGGCCGGTCCTGATCGGGCAGGACCGGTTCGCCGCCGAGCACGAGTGTGCGTTCTGGGCCGGCCTGCTGCGCTGAGGCTCACCGGCCTGCCGCCGCGATCGAGCGCCACACGTCGTCCCGGCGCGTCCGTACTCCGGCGGCGGTCAGGATGCGCCGCGAGGCGGCGCGCACCCGCTCGGTCAGCGCGGCCTCGTCCGCCGGTGCCAGCCAGACCGGCTGCCGGTCCTGCAGCGCGATCACACCGTCGACGACGACGGTGTGCACCTCGGTGCCGTTGGCCTGATAGACCAGTGCCGAGGCGGTGCTCTGCAGCGGCTGCAGATGCGAGCCGGTCAGGTCGACGAGCACGATGTCGGCCCGCTTGCCCGGCTCCAGTGAGCCGATCCGGTCGGCCATCCCGATCGCGCGGGCCCCGTCGATGGTCGCCATCTCCAGGACCCGTTCGGCGGTCAGCACCGTCGGGTCGGCGCTGCGGCCCTTCTGGAGCAGCGCGGCGAACTTCATGTCCGAGAACATGTTGACGCTGTTGTTGCAGTCGCCGTCGTCGGTGCCCAGCGCGACGGTGACCCCGGCGGTGTGCAGGTCGGCGACCGGAGCGATACCGTTGCCCAGGAACAGGTTCGACACCGGCTGGGTGGACACCTTCGTCCCGGTGGCCGCCAGTGTGCGGACATCGCCGGCGTCGATCTGCACGCAGTGCCCGGCCAGCACATCGGGCGCCAGATACCCGATCGCCCCCAGGTAGCCGACGCTGGACATGCCGTGCTGGTGACGGTCGGCCGGCGATTCGGCGACGTGGATGGTGGTCATCGCGTCGTAGCGGCGCGCCAGCCGCTGGGCGCCGAGCACCGCCTCGCGGGTGCACAGCACGGCGACTCCGGGAGCCGGCCAGAACGACAGCCGTCCGCCGTGGCTGCCGTGGTGTCGCACGATCATGGCCTCGATGCGCGCCAGCATCTCGTCGAGCCGGCCGGGCTGGGCGCCCAGATCCTGGTGCAGCTCCGGCTCGATGCCGGCATAGGCGTCCATCAACTCGGCCATGTGCGCGGGCACGGTGTCGTAGAACATCTGCCCGATCACCGCGCGCATCCCGGTGCCGCCGTAGGCGGTGACCACCTCGTCGGCGATCTCGTCCCACTGGTCGTAGGGCGTTTCGATCTGGTCGACGACGGTGGTGATCCCGCTGCGCAGCGCCTCCAGCGCGAACAGCTGCACGGCCGTGCGGTGATCGTCGAGCCGGTAGCACCGTGCCGCAGGCAGGTTGACGTTGACCAGCCAGTCGTAGAGCGGGCGGTCGTCGCCGGCTCCGCCGCGCAGCAGGATGTCCAGCGAGTGGGCGTGGGCGTCGACGAAACCGGGCAGAACCGCGCTGCCGGACGCGTCGACGACCTGATCGGCCCCGTCCGGGCATTCGGTCATCGGCCCGACCGAGACGATGGTGTTGCCGCTCGCCGCCACGTACCCGTTGGCGATGACGCGCCGGTGCGGGTCCATGGTGAGCACCCGGGCATTGCGGACCAGCAGGGTCAGCGGGGTCGCAGGCGACGCGTCCATCAACTGAACCGCTGTGCGGCAGCCCATTCCAGCGCCGAGGCCACGCCGTAGAGGGTGAGCGCCAGGGCCACGGTGACCGTCATCGCCGCCCACATCTGCGGCATCTGGTAGTTGCGCATCGCGACGAGCATCAGCGGCCCGACGCCCTCACCTGCACCGAACCACTCGCCGATCACCGCGCCGACGATCGACAGCGGCACCCCGACCTTCGCGCCGGTCGCGACCACCGGCAGGCCGGCCGGGATTCGGGCCCGCACCAGGGTGGTCCACCAGGATGCCCCCAAGGCGGCGCAGACGTCGGTGACCCCGCGGGGGGTGGCGGCCATGCCGGCGACGACGGCGATGTAGAGCGGGAAGAAGGCGGTCGCGGCACCCATCGCGGCGGGCAGCTGTTCGCGGGAGAACAACGCCAGCAGGATCGGCGCCAGCGCGACGAACGGGATGGCGCTCTGGATGGTCGCGATCTGGTCGACACCGCGACGTAGCGGCCGCACCACGGTCACCAGCAGCCCGGCCACCGCGGCCAGTCCGAAGGCGACCGCGAAGCCGGTGACCGCCTCGGCGCCGGTGTTCAGCGCCGCCGACAGCAGCAGGGCCCGTTGATCGGCGTCGGCCAACAGGCCCACCACCGCCGCCGGTGGCGCCACGCTGGTACCCAGCAGCTGGGTCGCGGCGACCACCTGCCAGACGGCCACCACGATGAGCAGGCCCAGCGCGCCCAGCGCCGCGGGCCGCATACCGGGAGCAGCCGAGGTGTCAGTCGTCACCGTCGTCTCCGCTCAGCGCGTCGAGTTCGGCGGTCAATTCGTCGACCATCTCGTGGAACTCGGCGGTGCGGGTGACCTCACGGGTCCGCGGACGGGCGAACGGCACGTCCTCGATCGTCTTCACCCGGCCCGGCCGGGGCGACAGCACGATCACCCGGTCGGCCAGCAGCAGGGCCTCGTCCACGTCATGGGTCACCAGCACCGTGGTGATCGGATCGGCCATCCAGATCCGCTGCAGTTCCATGTTCAGCCTGCGGCGGGTGACGGCGTCCAGAGCCCCGAACGGCTCGTCGAGCAGCAGCACGTCGGGCTCCAGCACGATCGACCGGGCGATCGAGACCCGCTGCCGCATGCCGCCGGAAAGCTGCTTGGGCCTGGCGTTCTCGAATCCGCGCAGGCCCACCATCTCGATGAGCTGGTCGACCCGGTCGGCGTCGACGGGGCGCCGGGACACCTTGTAGGGCAGCGCGATGTTGGCGCGCACCGACAGCCAGGGCAGCAGCGCGTTGTCCTGAAAGGCCACCCCCAGCCGGTGCGCGGCGGCCAGCTCGGCGGGCCGGTCCCCGCCGACCAGCACCGAGCCGGTGCTCGGTTCCTCCAGCGAGGCCATCATCCGCAGCAGCGTCGATTTGCCGCAGCCGGACGGGCCGATCAGGGCGACGAACTCGCCGCGGCCGATCTGCACGTCGACCCCGCGGATGACCTCCACCTCGCGGCCGCGGCGCAGCGGAAACCGCTTGCTGACCTGTTCGAGCGAGATCGCTGCGCCCCGGGTGGATTCCGCGGTGGCGCACTCTTCGGCCGCGGGTACCGCCGGGCTCACCGGGATCCGCCGATCTCTTCGAGCAGCGAGGTGTCGATGACGTCGTCGACCGGGGCCGTCTTCATCCCGGCCGCCTCCATGCCCCGGTACACCGGCCCGGCGATGAATTCCTTGTCCAGCCAGAGGTAGCCGTGCTCCTCGGTGCCGGGGCTGGACGCCAACCGGATGTACTCGCGGTTCTTGGCGATCTCGTCCTCGAGGACCAATCCCGCGCTCTTGCCGTACTTGTCGACGGCCAGTCGGGGGCCGGCCGTGGGGTCGGCCACATCGTCGGAGAAGCCCTGCCGGGTGGCGGCCAGGAATCCCTTGACCGCGTCGCGCTCGTTGGCCAGCACCTCGTCGGTGGTGAACACGGCCAGGGTGTAGGCCGGCAGCCCGGCATCGGTGAAGGTCAGGATCGCCGGCTGCATCCCGGTGGCGGTCTCGTAGGCGAGCACCTCATCGGTGACGAACACCGCCAGCGTGTCGCAGTCGCCGTTGATCAGGGCGTCGGGACCGTACCCGGTCGGGATGTAGGTGTAGTCGGGTTCGAGTCCGGCCAGCGAGAACATCGCGTCGATCTTGGTCTGGATGCCCTGCGGGCCGCCGACCCTCTTGCCGGTCAGTTCGGCGACGGTGGTGATCGGCGCGTCCGGCGGGGACATCAGGACGTTGAGGTTCGACTGGTAGAGCGCGCCGACGCACTTGAGCGGATTGCCGTCGGCCGCGGCCGCGATGACGGTGGTGATGTCGGTGGCGATGCCGATCTTGGCCCGCCCGGCCGCCACGATGCCCTCGATCGCGCCGATGTCGGCGCCGCCGGGGATCAGCTCCACCGCGACACCGTTGTCGGCGTAGTAGCCGTTGGAGTCGGCCAGGAACAGCGGGGACCACTCGCTGTCGGCCACCCAGGACAGTTGGATGGGCAGGTTGGTGGTGCCGTCCGAGGCTGCGGCCGCACCCGAGGCGTTGTCGGCTCCGCACGCCGCCAGAGCGCCGCCGGCCAGTGCGGCCGCCGAACCCACGCCGGCGACGCGCAGAAAGCCGCGACGGGAGAGTGCGGTGTGCGTCAGGCGGTGGGACGTGGAGATCGAGGTGGGTGTCATTTGGGCTCCTGCGGTTTGAGGGGGACTGGGGGAGAGTGTGTTCGGGCTGTCTGGAGAAGGCCCGGATCAGTCGAACCGTTCGGTGGCCCGCCGTGCGGCAGCGGAGACCACGGTGTAGAGCGCCACCGAGATGGCGATGGCCAGCACCGAGCAGGCCCACGCCTCGGCGGTGCGGAAGGACGACTGGGCGACCACCAGGCGCGAACCCAGACCGCTGGTGCCCATCACCCACTGGGCGAGCATCGCCCCGGCCACGGCTGCCACCACCGAGACGCCGAGTGCCACCAGCAGCCGGGGTGCGGCGGCCGGCACCGCCAGCCGGACGAACCGCTGCCACCGCCGGGCACCCAGCACCGCGAACAGGTCGTCGGATCCGGGCGGGGTGCCGCGCAGCCCGGCCGAGGTGAACACCAGCACCGGGAAGAACGCGATGATCGCGGCGATCAGCACGATCGTCAGCTCGGTATAGCCGAACACCCGGGCCAGCACCGGGGTGATGGTGGCCACCGGCAGGCACTGGGTCAGCAGCACCGGGCCGCTGATGATGCCGCGCAACAGATCCGAGAACCAGGACAGCCCGGCCACCACAGCCCCGGCGACGGTGCCGAGCAGCAGTCCGCCGAGTACCACCGCGGTGGTGTCCCAGGCGTCGACCAGCAGGCTGCCCAGGTTCGCCGACAGGTAGGCCAGCACGTCGGTGGGGTCGGGCGCGACGGCCGGGGGAACCTCGGCCAGCCGCACCCACGCCGACCAGGCGCACAGGACGGCCGGCACCGGCCAGCCGACTTCCAGGGTCCGCCGGATGATCCGCCACGGTGTCACGCGGCCGCTGGTGGCCGCCGGAGCGTCCGCCGCCGCGGGTGCCGTGCGGCGGGTGCGCTCGATCCGGCGGCCGGGCACCGTGGCGGTGTCGGTCATGTCCCCACCGGGGTCATCGCCTCGGTGCCGGCGGCCGCGGCCTTCTCGGCGTAGGACAGGTAGCGCAGCGTCAGCCACCGGTTCATCTGCGGCAGCGTGCCCTCCTGCCACGAGTAGCGGCCACGTTTGGTGTAGCGCGACCGCTGGCCGGCCTGCATCCGGGTGTTGGAGTAGATGTCCTGCTCGTTGATGACCTCGTTGACGGCGTTCTGCATTTCGAACGACCACTCGAATCCCGGGGTCTTCAGGGAGCTCTCGGGGAACAGCCAGGCCATCCGCAGGGTCATGGTGCCGGCCGACTCCGGGGTGATCAGGAAGTAGAAGACCTGGTCGGGTGACAGCGCGAAGAACACCGTCGGAAGCACCGATGCGAACATCACCCGGGAACGCCGCATCTCGTTGAGCCCGGGCAGAATCGGCAGGATGGCCTTGCCGGTCGGGTTGAACCCGGCGTCGATCCACCGGTAGTTGGTGGGGTGCATGACCTGGCCGTCGGCGTCGTCCCACTCGGTGAACTCGGCCATCGAGGCCGGTGCGATGTCGTGGTAGCCCATGTGCACGAAGGAGGTGTGATAGGGCTCGAGGGCGTTCTCGTGCATGCCCTTCCAGTTCCACGGCTGGTTCTTGTACTCCAGGTGGTTGATCGCGGTGAGGCTGCCCACGTCGTAGGCCTCCATCTCCGGGGCCAGCTTGGCCAGCTTGGGGGCCAGCGGCGTAGCGGCCGGATCCATGTTGGCGAAGATCATCCCGTACCAGATCTCCACCTTGAGCTCGGGAAGTGCGGTCTCGGAACGCAACTCCGACAGCGGGCAGGTCCGGGTCATCTCCGGGGCGGCGACCAGTTTGCCGTCCAGTCCGTAGGCCCAGTAGTGGTAGGCGCAGCGGAACTGCTTGGTGTTCCCCTTGTCGCCGTCGACGGTCACCGGGTATCCCCGGTGCTGGCAGATGGAGGAGAGCACCCGCACGACGTCGTCCTTGTCGCGCACCACGATCAGCGGTTCGTCGGCGACCTGGATGGTGAAGTAGTCGCCCTCTTCGGGGATCTGGGAGACATGGCCCAGACACAGCCACTCCCGTGCGAAGATCGCCTCCTTCTCGAACTCGAAGAACGCTTCGGAGGTGTAGACGTCTGCAGGCATGGTGCGAGCCTGGGTGTAGTCGGTGGACGTGGTGTCCAGCGCGTCGAGGATCGCGCGGACCTCGGGGACCAGCGGGTTCATCTGTGTTTTCCTCAGTTCTCTTCTGGGCTGCCGACGTTGACGACGACCGGGGCCTCGCTGTCCCGGACGACGACGCACAGGCAGTCGACCTCACCGGGGTTCTGTTCGCGGTGCACCAGACCGCCCGGAATGACGGCGATCTCGCCGGCGCCGGCGGTGAAGTCCTCCACGCCCCGGGGTCCCTGCACCAGAAAACGCATCGAGCCGGAGATGATGCACACGATCGTGGTCTGCCCGTCGTGGTGGTGGAAGATCGAGTCGTGCCCGGCGGGCAGCACGCTGGTGCCCATCCACATGCCGGCGGCCGAGGTCGCGGTGCCCCGGGCCAGCGCACCGGACGCTCCGCCGGCGTCGGCCGCGCTGTCGGCGGTCATCGCGCCCGATCCGACGACTCGGCAGCCGCTGGCGTAGGTGGTGTGTTCAGCCGATGAACTCATCGGTGTCCTTTCCTGTCTCGGTGGGGTGGGAGGGGAGCTGCCACATCGGGGTCCGGAACCAGCCGTCGTCGAACGGGGTGCGGAAGTCCATGGCCAGCCGCAGATGGGCGATGCGCCACACGCCGTGGCGGCGGGTGAACGTGTCGGTGTAGACACCGGCCTGCCAGAACGCCGGTCCGCCGGTGGCGGTGCAGGTCTGCAGCAGCTTCCAGCGGCCGATCGCGCTGTCGCCGTCGACGGTGATGTCTTCGTTGGTCAGAAAGTGCGCGGTGAACGACATCGCTTCCGCAGCGCCCTCGAACGACGCGGCGATCGCGTCGCGCCCGACGGTTCGCTGCGCCGGGCCGGCGGCCGGCCCGGCGTCTGGGGTGCGGTCGGGCAGTGCTTCCCAGATCGCGTCCGGCCAGAACAGTTCCGCGACGGCGCCGCGGCGCCGGTCGTCGAGCCCCTGCATGTAGGCGGCCTTGAGCTTGCGGATCTCGTCGCGGGACTCGATGCGGTCCAGACGGGCTTCGAGTCCGGGTCCCGAGAGGGCTGGATCATGCAACATCTCCGGAACCCAAACATGATCCTGCATGGTTAGTCCACTCAAGTAAGTGATTGTCCGTCAACGTTTACATGCCCGAAATTGCCTTAACACCTGCGACATTAGGTGCCGGTCAATGTGTTCGGCGACACATCGCCAGGTGCTCCAGCGGCTGTTAGCGTCGGCAGAAGTTATATGATCCGCGGTCGCGTCCCGCCGGATGGTCCCCTCGCCCCCGACAGCCGGAACCAGGTGGTCTCTCTTGTCTTCTGTCGATGCAACTTCTTCCAGGTCTTGCAGCCACGCCGCAGTCCGCTTCACCGACGTGCTCGACCCGCTCACCGGTGAGCGGGCGGACCTGGAGTTCGACGCGCCGGCCCCGGCGGGTGGGAAACGAACCGTCGACGGCAGTCGCTGGTGGCGGCTGCCCGCCCTCTACGACGCCGACGCACACCTCCCGGTGCTGCAATACGGCCTGCGCGAACAGGACCGCTGGCGGGCGCTGGCCGGTGGGGCCGGCGCCGTCAACACCGCGGTGCCCTGGCACCTGATCGCCGACGCCGACCTCGACGGACTGACCGCGTTCTTCGCGGCCACCTCGTTCCCCCGGGTGCTGCCGATCCTGTCGGTGTCCGACCAGCCCAGCAGCGAAGGATTCGCGGCCTGGCTGGACAAGTTCGGTGAACAGATCCGCCAGACCTGGATGCCGACGATCAAGCTGTACTCCAACGACCCCTTCTTCTGGCCCAACCTGGAGGCCATCTGGCAGGCCGGGTGCCGGGCGGCGATCTACTTCTACGATCAGCAGGCGCTGGACGCGGTGGCCGACTCGGCAGGCGGTCCGGTGCACTTCCGGCACGTCATCTCCGAGCAGATGTACCGGCAGGTCAGCGCCCGCCCCGACTCGACCTGCCAGACGTCACCGCATTTCCTGGTCGAACTGCCGCCGAACCGGCCGGCGGAGCTGTTCGTGCTTCCGCCGGTTCCCGGCCCGGACGAGCGCGAGAGCCTGCGCAGCATCGTCGCCCAGGTCGGCCTGATCGCCAGCGACCACAACGCCCCGGTGCCGGGTAACACCGGGCCGGGCCTGGACAGCGAGCAGTACCTGCTGCCGGCGCTGCTGAGCCTCGTCGCCGACGGAGTGCTCGATCTACCGACCGCGCTGGACAAGGCCGGAGCTGCGGCCGCGCGGGTGTTCGCCCCGGCGCCCGACATCCCGGCCGCGGTTGCGGTTGTCGACCCGACACCCGGCCCGGTACAACTATGGCCAGGTCAAGAGCCGCGGCGTGCACCGTTCAAGGATCTGCAGATGGGTGGCACGGTGCTCGCCGTCGCTTCCGGCGGTCGCGGCCTCTGCCTGTGAACCGTGGGTCCCGTCAGCACCGGCCGTCGAGAGTGAGGCGAAGTGTCGTCCGAGCCCGTCCTGGCGAAGCTCACCGTGGGTTCGGGGCGTACGGCTCATCGTGAGGTGGCCGACCATCTGCGGCACCTGATCATCTCCGGTGCGCTGCCTGCCGAGACCCGGTTGGTGCAGGCCGACCTCGCCGATCGGCTCGACGTCAGCATCACTCCGGTTCGCGAGGCGCTGCGTGAGCTGGAGAACCAGGGTCTGGTCGACTTCGACCCGTTCCGCGGTGCGAGCGTGCACTCGGTCAGCCTTGCCGAGCTCGAGGAGATCTACGAACTGCGCCGGGTGTTGCTGCCGCTGGCGATCCGGGAGCGGGTGCAGACGATCACCGATGAGGAACTCGACCGCGCCGAAGCTGTGCAGCAGCGGATGTCGCTGGAATCCTCCGACAGCCAGTGGGTCGAGGACAACCGGGAACTGCACTGCATACTCGACGGCACCTCGAGCCGGCCCCATCTGCGCTCCTTCCTGCGTCGGCTGTCCGACATCTCGGCGCTCTACGTCGGCATCTCGGTCACCGGGGATCCCGAGCGTCGCCGCCGGGCCCGCGACGATCACCGCGCGTTGGTCGCTGCCTATCGGGCCCGGCAGGCCGAGGTGGCGATTGCGATCACGATCAGCCACCTCGACGACACCGCCGCGACCGCGGCCTCTGCGCTGGACCCGACAAGAGGCACGGGCGGGCGGTCCACCGCGGGCTGACGAGCAAAACCGCGGATCCCGCATTCCGCCCGATCGCCGGACTTATTCTCGACTTCTCTCGTCACGCAGGTCGCACGATCATCCGGGGGGATGATGAACCACGCTTGGTTGAATCGCACTGGCAGTATCGCCGGAATCGCATACGTGGTCGCCGCCGCAGTGGCCGCGCTTCTCACCGGCCGTCCGCCGGGACCGGCCGCCAGCAACGAGGCCGTTCAGCTCTTCTTCATCGACCATCGCGCAGCGGTGGTGGCCCAGGGCTGGCTCTACGCACTGGCCACCGGACTGGTCATCTGGTTCGCGGTCGCCGTCCGGCGACTGCTCCATCTGTCCTCGAGTGGTCGCTGCCACCGCTTGTACGATTCCTGCTACGGTCGCTGCGCGGGAATGCGGTCACTGCGCCCAGGCTCTGGGCACACCGAACACGTCGAGCGACACGTTCGAACTGACCCACCACCGACCACGACCAGGGATTTGGATCATCCGCCCGGTCTGGGGCATACTGTTCAGGTTGCCTTGAGCCGGACGGTGCCCTCACGGACCCCCGGACTGGGCATGCGACCGGCGCCCCCTGCGGGCGCATCCGGTCCCCACCTCGATCGCGACGAATTCCGCCGCGAACGAGTGTGCGCGAGGGTGACACACCCGACCGCGGGGGTCGGTGAACCACAGACAGATAAACAGCGGCGGCACAGCCAGGCCCATCGAGGTCTCGAAGGTTTCGATGGACTGCGCGTGGCCCGGAAGTAGTGAGGTAGGAGAAGCGTGGCGGGACAGAAGATCCGCATCAGGCTCAAGGCCTACGACCATGAGGCGATTGACGCCTCGGCGCGCAAGATCGTCGAGACGGTCACCCGGACGGGCGCCAGCGTGGTCGGCCCGGTGCCGCTGCCGACCGAGAAGAACGTGTACTGCGTCATCCGGTCCCCGCACAAGTACAAGGACTCGCGGGAGCACTTCGAGATGCGCACGCACAAGCGGCTGATCGACATCCTCGACCCGACGCCCAAGACCGTTGACGCCCTGATGCGCATCGATCTGCCGGCCAGCGTCGACGTCAACATCCAGTAGGAGCTCAACAGAAATGGCACGTAAAGGCATTTTGGGCACCAAGCTGGGCATGACGCAGGTGTTCGACGAGAACAACAAAGTCGTGCCGGTGACGGTCGTCAAGGCCGGGCCCAACGTCGTGACGCGCATCCGCACCCCGGAGCGCGACGGATACAGCGCGGTCCAGCTCGCCTATGGCGAGATCAGCCCGCGCAAGGTGAACAAGCCGGTCTCGGGCCAGTACGCCGCTGCCGGCGTCAACCCGCGCCGTCACCTCGCCGAGCTGCGCCTCGACGACGAGTCCGCGGTCGCCGACTACGAGGTCGGTCAGGAGCTGACCGCCGAGATCTTCGCCGACGGCAACTACGTCGACGTGACCGGCACCAGCAAGGGCAAGGGTTTCGCGGGCACCATGAAGCGCCACGGATTCCACGGCCAGGGCGCCAGCCACGGCGCCCAGGCCGTGCACCGCCGGCCCGGCTCGATCGGTGGCTGCGCCACCCCGGCCCGGGTGTTCAAGGGCACCCGCATGGCGGGCCGGATGGGTACCGACCGGGTCACCACGCAGAACCTGAAGGTGCACAAGGTCGACGCCGAGAACGGTGTGCTGTTGATCAAGGGCGCCATCCCCGGTCGCAACGGTGGACTGGTGGTCGTCCGCACCGCAGTCAAGCGAGGCGAGAAGTAGATATGACTCTCAAGATTGATGTATACGCACCGGCCGGCAAGAAGGACGGCAGCGTTGAGCTGCCCGCCGAACTCTTCGACGTCGAGCCCAACGTCGCGCTGATGCACCAGGTGGTCACCGCGCAGTTGGCGGCTGCCCGCCAGGGCACCCATTCGACGAAGACCCGCGGTGAGGTCTCCGGTGGCGGCAAGAAGCCCTACCGGCAGAAGGGCACCGGTCGTGCCCGCCAGGGTTCGACGCGTGCCCCGCAGTTCGCCGGCGGTGGCACCGTGCACGGCCCGAGGCCGCGCGACTACAGCCAGCGCACCCCGAAGAAGATGATCGCTGCCGCGCTGCGCGGCGCGCTGTCGGACCGGGCCCGCAACGAGCGCATCCACGCCGTCACCGAGATCGTCGAAGGGCAGTCGCCGTCGACCAAGAGCGCCAAGGCGTTCCTGGCCACGCTGACCCAGCGCAAGCAGGTCCTGGTCGTCATCGGCCGCGCGGACGAGGCCGGCGCGCTGTCGGTGCGCAACCTTCCCGGCGTGCACGTGATCTCGCCGGACCAGTTGAACACCTACGACGTGCTCAAGGCCGACGACGTGGTCTTCAGCGTCGAGGCCCTCAATGCATTCATCGAGGCCAACAAGAAAGTGGAGGTGTCGGCCTGATGGCGACCGTGACCGATCCCCGCGACATCATCTTGTCCCCGGTGATCTCGGAGAAGTCCTACGGGCTCATCGAGGACAACGTGTACACGTTCATCGTCGCTCCCGACTCGAACAAGACCCAGATCAAGATCGCCATCGAGAAGATCTTCAAGGTCAAGGTCGCGTCGGTGAACACCGCCAACCGGCACGGGAAGCGCAAGCGCACCCGCACCGGCTACGGCAAGCGCAAGGACACCAAGCGCGCCATCGTCACGCTGGCCGCGGGTAGCAAGCCCATCGACCTGTTCGGAGCGCCGGCGTAGTCCGGCAGAGGAATCCAAGGGAATCATGGCAATTCGCAAGTACAAGCCGACGACCCCCGGCCGTCGCGGTGCCAGCGTCTCCGACTTCGCCGAGATCACTCGCGATCACCCGGAGAAGTCGCTGGTTCGCCCACTGCACGGTCGGGGCGGACGCAACGCACACGGACGGATCACCACCCGGCACAAGGGCGGTGGCCACAAGCGCGCCTACCGGGTGATCGATTTCCGTCGCCACGACAAGGACGGTGTCGACGCCAAGGTCGCTCACATCGAGTACGACCCGAACCGCACCGCCAACATCGCACTGCTTCACTACCTGGACGGCGAGAAGCGCTA
The DNA here is from genome assembly GCF_056160785.1 of Mycobacterium sp. ABE4_509. Taxonomy (NCBI): domain Bacteria; kingdom Bacillati; phylum Actinomycetota; class Actinomycetes; order Mycobacteriales; family Mycobacteriaceae; genus Mycobacterium; species Mycobacterium sp. ABE4_509. The sequence continues at coordinate 31,731 of NZ_JBSWXU010000025.1, forward strand.
CATCATCGCCCCGTACGGCGTGAAGCAGGGTGACACCATCGAGGCCGGCGCCAACGCCGACATCAAGCCGGGCAACAACCTGCCGCTGCGCAACATCCCCGCGGGCACCGTGATCCACGCGGTCGAACTGCGGCCCGGTGGCGGCGCCAAGTTGGCCCGCTCGGCCGGTTCGTCGATCCAGCTGCTCGGCAAGGAAGGCGCCTACGCCTCGCTGCGTATGCCCAGCGGTGAGATCCGCCGGGTCGACGTGCGCTGCCGCGCCACCGTCGGCGAGGTCGGCAACGCCGAGCAGGCCAACATCAACTGGGGCAAGGCCGGCCGCATGCGGTGGAAGGGCAAGCGCCCCACCGTCCGCGGTGTCGTGATGAACCCGGTCGACCACCCGCACGGCGGTGGCGAGGGCAAGACCTCCGGTGGCCGCCACCCGGTCAGCCCGTGGGGTCAGCCCGAGGGCCGCACCCGCAAGCCAAACAAGTCGAGCGACAAGCTCATCGTCCGACGCCGGCGCACCGGCAAGAAGCGCTAGGCCGGGAAGGAAAGAGCAGCGATGCCACGCAGCCTGAAGAAGGGCCCGTTCGTCGACGACCATCTGCTGAAGAAGGTCGACGGGCAGAACGAGAAGAACACCAAGCAGGTCATCAAGACCTGGTCCCGTCGGTCGACCATCATCCCTGACTTCATCGGGCACACTTTCGCCGTCCACGACGGTCGCAAGCACGTCCCGGTGTTCGTCACCGAGGCCATGGTCGGGCACAAGCTCGGCGAGTTCGCCCCGACGCGGACCTTCAAGGGTCACATCAAGGACGACCGGAAGTCCAAGAGGCGATGATGAGCGCTCGCGCGAAGATTAGAGGACACCGCCAATGACTACAGCCATCGAGTATCCGTCTGCGACTGCCAAAGCGCGGTTCGTGCGTGTCTCGGCCAGCAAGGCCCGGCGCGTCATCGACCTGGTCCGCGGCAAGACCGTCGAGGAAGCCCTCGACATCCTGCGGTGGGCACCCCAGAGCGCCAGCGAACCGGTCGCCAAGGTGATCGCCAGCGCGGCGGCCAACGCACAGAACAACGAAGGTCTCGACCCGGCGACGCTGGTGGTGGCCACCATCACCGCCGACGAGGGTCCGACCGCCAAGCGCATCCGGCCGCGCGCGCAGGGTCGCGCCTACCGGATCCGCAAGCGCACCAGCCACATCACGGTGATCGTCGAAAGTCGGCCACAGCGTAAGCAGGGTGCCTCGGCCAGTGCCGCGCGCGCCCGCCGGGCTCAGGCCAGCAAGGCGGCCTCCAGCAAGGCGGCCTCGACCACAGATGCTTCGAGCGAAGCGAAGGAGGGCTCGGAGTAGTGGGCCAGAAGATCAATCCGCACGGCTTCCGCCTCGGCATCACGACCGACTGGAAGTCGCGGTGGTACGCCGACAAGCAGTACGCCGACTACATCAAGGAAGATGTCGCCATCCGCAAGCTCCTGGCCACCGGCCTGGAGCGCGCCGGCATCGCCGACGTGGAGATCGAGCGCACCCGTGACCGCGTGCGGGTGGACATCCACACCGCACGCCCGGGCATCGTGATCGGTCGCCGCGGCACCGAAGCCGACCGCATCCGTGCCGACCTGGAGAAGCTGACCGGCAAGCAGGTCCAGCTCAACATCCTCGAGGTGAAGAACCCGGAGAGCCAGGCGCAGCTGGTGGCCCAAGGTGTGGCCGAGCAGCTGAGCAACCGCGTGGCGTTCCGGCGGGCGATGCGCAAGGCGATCCAGTCGGCGATGCGCCAGCCCAACGTCAAGGGCATCCGGGTGCAGTGCTCGGGCCGCCTCGGCGGCGCCGAGATGAGCCGCTCGGAGTTCTACCGCGAAGGTCGGGTCCCGCTGCACACGCTGCGCGCCGACATCGACTACGGCCTCTACGAGGCCAAGACCACCTTCGGCCGGATCGGTGTGAAGGTGTGGATCTACAAGGGCGACATCGTCGGTGGCAAGCGTGAGCTGACCGCCGCCGCACCCGCCGCGGACCGTCCGCGTCGTGAGCGTCCCGCGGGCCGGCCGCGCCGTAGCGGCTCCTCGGGTACCACCGCGACGAGCACCGACGCCGGCCGGGCCGCTTCGGGTGAACCCCCCGCCACCCCGGCAACCAGCGAGGCTGCGACCGCCGAGGCGCCCGCAGCCGAGAGCACGACGCAGAATTCAGGGAGCTGATCATGCTTATCCCTCGCAGGGTCAAGCACCGTAAGCAACACCACCCCAAGCAGCGCGGAATCGCCAGCGGCGGGACCTCGGTGAGCTTCGGTGACTACGGCATCCAGGCACTGGAGCACGCCTACATCACCAACCGGCAGATCGAGTCCGCTCGTATCGCCATCAACCGGCACATCAAGCGTGGCGGCAAGGTGTGGATCAACATCTTCCCGGACCGCCCGCTGACCAAGAAGCCGGCCGAAACCCGGATGGGCTCGGGCAAGGGCTCGCCGGAATGGTGGGTCGCCAACGTCAAGCCGGGCCGGGTGCTGTTCGAGTTGAGCTACCCCAACGAGCAGATCGCCCGCGAGGCTCTGACCCGCGCGATCCACAAGCTGCCCATCAAGGCACGCATCGTCACCAGAGAGGAGCAGTTCTGATGGCTGTCGGAATCACGCCCGGCGAACTGCGCGAGCTCACCGACGACGAACTGACCGACAAGCTGCGGGAATCCAAGGAAGAGCTGTTCAACCTGCGCTTCCAGATGGCGACCGGCCAGCTTGCCAACAATCGCCGGCTGCGCACGGTTCGGCAGGAGATCGCGCGTGTCTACACCGTGCTGCGCGAACGTGAATTGGGTCTGGCCGCCGGACCCGGAGGTGAGGACCAGTAATGGCTGAAACAGGAACCAAGGGGCCCAAGCGCACGCCCCGCAGCGAGAAGCCGCGCGGTCGGCGCAAGACCGCCATCGGCTACGTCGTCAGCGACAAGATGCAGAAGACCATCGTGGTCGAGCTCGAAGACCGCAAGATGCATCCGCTGTACGGAAAGATCATCCGGACCACCAAGAAGGTCAAGGCGCACGACGAGAACGGCGATGCCGGTGTCGGCGACCGGGTTTCGCTGATGGAGACCCGCCCCACGTCGGCCACCAAGCGCTGGCGCCTCGTGGAGATCCTCGAGAAGGCCAAATAGGCCCAGCACAACCGCATTCACGCGAAGGCCCCCGGCGCCGCCTCGGCGACGGGGGCTTTTCCGTGTCCCCGGCCGCCGGGGTCGCCGCGTTTGGCCGACCTGGGCAATCAGGCCGGTGTAGTGTCTGCCGCGATCACCGCTGACGGCGGCACCACCGATCGGAACGGGGCGTAATGGCGACCGAGTTCAACGGCAGAATCGAACTGGACATCCGCGATTCCGAGCCGGACTGGGGTCCCTACGCGCCGCCGACGGCGCCGCCGGACGCCCCCAACGTCCTGTACCTGGTGTGGGACGACGTGGGCATCGCAACGTGGGACTGCTTCGGCGGCCTGGTCGAGATGCCCGCGATGAGCCGCATCGCCGAACGCGGAGTCCGGCTTTCGCAATTCCACACCACGGCGCTGTGCTCGCCGACCCGGGCCTCGCTGCTCACCGGGCGCAACGCCACATCGGTCGGCATGGCCATCGTCGAGGAGTTCACCGAAGGCTTCCCCGGCATCAACGGCCGCATCCCCGCCGACACCGCGCTGATCTCGGAGGTCCTCGCCGAACAGGGATACAGCACCTCCTGCGTGGGCAAGTGGCATCTGACCCCGCTGGAGGAAGCCAACCTGGCGGCCTCGCGGCGGCACTGGCCGCTCTCCCGTGGCTTCGACCGGTTCTACGGATTCATGGGCGGCGAGACCGACCAGTGGTATCCCGAGCTGGTCTACGACGGCCACCCTGTCGAGGCGCCGGCCACCCCGGAGGAGGGCTACCACTTCTCCAAGGACATGGCCGACAAGGCGATCGAGTTCATCCGCGATTCGACGATGATCGCACCGGACAAACCGTGGTTCTCGTATGTGTGCCCCGGCGCCGGACACGCACCCCACCACGTGTTCAAGGAGTGGGCGGACCGCTACGCTGGCTCCTTCGACATGGGATACGAGCGCTACCGCGAGATCGTGCTGGAGAACCAGAAACGGATGGGCCTGGTGCCGGCCGACACCGAGATGTCGCCGGTCAACCCCTACGACGATGTGACCGGGCCCGACGGACAACCCTGGCCCGAGCAGGACACCGTCCGGCCCTGGGATTCGCTCGACGAGCAGGAGAAGCGGCTCTTCGCCAGGATGGCCGAGGTGTTCGCCGGTTTCCTGTCCTACACCGACGCCCAGATCAGCCGGATCCTGGACTATCTCGAGGAGTCCGGACAGCTGGACAACACCGTCATCGTGGTCATCAGCGACAACGGAGCCAGCGGCGAGGGTGGGCCGAACGGTTCGGTCAACGAAGGCAAGTTCTTCAACGGCTACATCGACACCGTCGAGGAGAGCATGCGCTTCTTCGACGAACTGGGCGGGCCGACCACCTACAACCATTATCCGATCGGCTGGGCGATGGCGTTCAACACGCCCTACAAGCTCTACAAGCGCTACGCCTCCCATGAGGGGGGCATCGCCGATGCGGCGATCATCTCCTGGCCGAACGGGATCGCCGCCCACGGACAGGTCCGGGACAACTACACCAACGTCTGCGACATCACCCCGACGGTGTACGACCTGCTGCAGATCGTGCCGCCGGCCACCGTGAAGGGAATTCCGCAGAAGCCGTTGGACGGAGTCAGTTTCAAAGTGGCCCTGGATGATCCGGAGGCGCCGACCGGCAAGGAAACCCAGTTCTACACCATGCTCGGCACCCGGGGAATCTGGCACAAGGGCTGGTTCGCCAACGCCGTGCACCCGGCCTCTCCCTCGGGCTGGTCGCACTTCGGCGACGACCGCTGGGAGCTCTACCACATCGAATCCGACCGCAGCCAGTGCCGCGACCTCGCCGCCGAGCACCCGGACAAGCTTGCCGAACTACAGGCGCTGTGGTTCTCGGAAGCAGAGAAGTACAACGGGCTCCCGCTGTCGGATCTCGGGGTGTTCGAGATGCTCGGCCGTTGGCGGCCGTCACTGGCCGGCGACCAGACCAGCTTCGTCTACTATCCGCACACCGCGCCGGTGGCGACGGGAGGCTGCGTCAACATCGCCGGTCGGTCGTTCTCGATCCTGGCCGATGTCGACATCACCAGCCCGGATGTGCGCGGGGTTCTGCTCAAACAGGGTGCCGGCCACGGAGGGTACGTGCTGTACGTCGACGAGGGTCGGCTCGAGTTCGTGTACAACTTCTTCGGCGAAGAAGAGCAACACGTCGCCGCCCCCGAACCGCTGCCATCGGGTTCCCACGTCCTCGGCGTCGGCTACGCCCGCACCGGAACCGTCGAAGGCAGCCACACCCCACTCGGCGACGTGACCCTGTACGTGGACGGTGAGGCGGTAGCCACCCGGTCCGGGGTGAAGAGCCACCCGTTCGTCTTCGGCCTCGCCGGAGGTGGAATCAGCGTGGGCCGCAATGCCGGGCAACCGGTTTCGGCCGCCTACCGGGCGCCGTTCGAGTTCACCGGAGGCGCCATCGCCCGCGTCGTGGTCGACGTGTCGGGTGCGGCGTACCTCGATGCCGAACGTGACCTGGCCCGAGCGTTCGCCAGGGACTGAAAATCCATGCTTCGGAACACTGTCGGCGCCGTGGCGGCCGTCGCGCTGCTGGCCGTGGCCTGTACCCGCGTCAGCGATGGCGAGCCCGTCGCCGCCGACGGCGCGTGGGAAGCAGACACCCCGTCGGCATCGTTGCCGGCACCGTTGACTCCAGGCCTGCCCGACAACGATCCGGGAGCGCCGATGCCCGGGGTCCTGCCGGACGCCACCGTGCCGGTGCTGCCCGGGGAGGTGTGCGCACCCGAGGTTCTGCCCTCGGTGCGCATCGTGGCGCGGGTGCCCGATCCCGGGGCGCCCACCGCCACCGTGGCCGTCCCGGAGGGCTGGTCGATGACCGGCGGCAGCGGAGATATCGGTGCGCGCCTGCAGGGGCCGGACGGCATGCAGGCCACCGTGGCGATCACCGAGACCGGCCCTGACCCAGAAGCGGCGTTCCGCCGCTACACCGACCAGCTCACCGCAGGCAAGTCCGTCACCACGGTGAGCACGCTGCCGGGCGAGATGTGCGGGCTGTCCGGCCAGCTGCTGATCGGCATCCTGTCCGACGGGGTCGATTCCGTGCAGTACCAGGACCGCATCGTCTACGTTCCGACCCTGGACGGCCCGTACCTGATCGCCGTGCACGTCGTGGCGCCCGCCGACACGTCCGGGTTCGACGACCCGGCGGCCGTGCTGACCGAGGACTTCGAGATCCGCCTACCCTGAACCTATGCTCACCGACCTCGTCGACGTCGACGGTGGCACCTTCCGGATGGGGTCGACACGCTTCTATCCCGAAGAGGCGCCCATCCACACGGTCACCGTCGCCCACTTCGCCATCGAGCGACACCCCGTCACCAACGCCCAGTTCGCCGAGTTCGTCGCCGCGACCGGATACCGCACCGTGGCCGAGGTAGCGCCGGATCCGGCGCTGTTCCCGGGCGCGGCACCCGAGGACCTGGTGCCCGGCGCGCTGGTGTTCCGTGCCACCAGCGGGCCGGTGGACCTGCGTGACTGGCGGCAATGGTGGCAGTGGGTGCCCGGCGCCGACTGGCGACACCCCTTCGGCCCGGGAAGCTCGGTGGACGACAAGGCCGACCACCCCGTGGTACAGGTCTGCTACACCGATGCGGCCGCCTACGCCCGGTGGGCCGGACGCCGGCTGCCGACCGAAGCGGAGTGGGAGTTCGCCGCGCGTGCCGGCGCGACGTCGACCTACGCCTGGGGGGACGACCCCACCCCGGACGGGCAGCTGATGGCCAACACGTGGCAGGGCCACTTCCCCTACCGCAACGACGGTGCACTGGGCTGGGCGGGTACCTCACCGGTCGGTACGTTCCCGCCGAACGACCTCGGCCTGGTCGACATGATCGGCAACGTGTGGGAGTGGACCACCACCCGCTTCGCCGGGCACCATCAGCCCGGTGCGGCCAAGAGCTGCTGCGCACCCCCGGCGACCGCCGACCCGACAATCATCCAGGCGCTGAAGGGCGGGTCGCACCTGTGCGCACCGGAATACTGTCACCGCTACCGACCGGCGGCTCGTTCCCCGCAGTCGCAGGACAGCGCCACCACCCACATCGGGTTCCGCTGTGCCGGCTGACCTGTGCTACCCGACCGCAGCCGGAGTCTGGCCCGCCCGCGGTGACAGCCGTCGGTGACCGAGCCATGCGGTCGCGGCCGTCAGCACAGCCGCCAGCCCGAACGGCAGTGCGATGTGCACGTGGAGTAACAGCGCACCCAGTAGTGCTCCGGCGAAGATCGCCAGGATCGCACCCAGCCGCCGGTTCAGCACCGCCCCGGGACCGCCGCGCGACCAGGTCTCGCCGGCCAGCGAGGCCAACGTCGAGGTGACGACGACCGTCGTCATGTCGGCGACGGCCAGTGCTCTGGCGGCCACGGCCTGCTGACCCATCACCGCCGCCGTCGTCGCCGCCAGTGTGATCTGCAGCACCGGAGCGGGATTGGTGCCGACGGCAGCCGCCGTGACCGTCAGCGCGGTCAATGCGACGGCACCGACGCCCAGCAGTACGGTCACCCGGTGGTGCCATCCCGGCGGGTCTGTGGCCCGCGGCCGGCGCAACACCAGCCCGGCCACCCAGGCCGCGGCAGTGAACGCGACGAGCGCCACGGCCGGGCCGAGAACCGGCAGGTCGTCCGCGCCGGCCACGCCCATGCCGAGGATGACGATGTTGCCGGTCATGTTGCCGGTGAAGACGCGATCCAGGGCGAGGAAGCCCACGGCGTCGACGACCCCGGTGACGAAGGTCAGCGTGACCGTGGCCGTCAGCGCGACGCGTTCACGGGACAGCGACTCCGGCATCGATCGTCTCAGAAGACCAGCAGAGCGAACACGGTGCTGGCGATGAGGCCGGCCATCACCGGTACGAAACACTTGCGGGCCAATGTGAGCACCGGCACCCGTGCGAAGCCGGCCACCGCGATCAACGACGACCACGCGACCAGCGTGCCGCCACCGGACCAGATGTTGCCCATCTGGCCGATCGCCGCGAGCGTCGAGGGATCCATGCCCGCGGCCGGTCCCAGCGCGCCGGCCAGTGAGCCGGTCAGCGGAAGGCCGCTGAACCCGGAGCCGTCGAGCCCGGCGACGATTCCGACGACCAGCACACCGAAGGCCAGCACCACCGGGCTGGGGGTGATGTGCGACTGGGCGGCGGCGATCAGGTCGAACAGGAACGCAGGTCCGGCGGTGCCCTCGGGCAGGCTCAGGATCCGGGCGGAGAAGTCGCCGTTGCCGATGAAGAAGAACCCGGCGATCGGCAGCACGATCCCCATCGCCTTGAACGCGAACACCAAGCCGTCGGTGATGTGCGCCGACGAGCTCTCCAGGAAGTTGCGTTTGTCGTTGGTCAGGCACGCCGCGAACAGCAGCAGCGCGGCGATGCCGCCGACGATGCCCGCCGCGTCCCCACCCTGCAGCGGCGGGACCACCGAGGTGAACTTGCCCAGCAGCAGATATCCGATGAAGACGAAGTACGCCGTCGGAACCAGGACTGCGAAAGCCTTGGCGGAGTGCGACGTCGGCGGATCCGTCGTCGCGTCCACCGCCGTCGCCTCGCGGACCAGGGTCGCTGCGACGGCCGGCCGGGAGTCACCGTGCGACGGTCCGGAACCTGCGGGTGCGCCGCCGGCCGGAAGATCGGGCTGCGACTGTGGGCTGCCGCCGGAGCCGGACTCCTCGCCGCCGGTCACCCCGAACTTGTCGGCCTTGTTCTCCCAGGCGACCAGCAGTTCCGGCGAGGGCTTGCTCCAGGTGCGGCGCTGCATCACGTAGGTGACCACCAACGCCACCACGCCCACGATGAGCGACAACACCAGCGACTTGTCGGCCACGCTGTCGGCGTCGACGCCGGCCGAGGTCGCCGAGATCCCCGGCGCGACCTTGATGATGTAGTCCGAGGACAGGGCCATGCCCTGCCCGGCGATCGCGATGACCATCCCCACCGACAGGGGAGTGAGCCCGGCGCGGATGGCGACCGGGATGAGCACCGCACCCACCAGCGGTACCGCCGGTGTCGGCCAGAAGAACAGCGAGATCACATAGGTGACGAGCGCGAGTACGACGAAACTGCTTGTGCCTGCGCGCATCACGCGGCGAAAGGGCGTCACCATGAGCCGGTCGGCGCCCATTTCACGCAGCGCTCCGAGCATCGCGGTGACCAGCGCGATGATCAGGAAGATGTTGAACAACTCCTGGGCCGCGACCAGGCTGGCGTTGAAGATCGAGGACAGCCCCGTCACGATGCCGCCGGAGAAGGCCCACGCCGTCAGCATCGTTGCCGCCACCGCGGGAACCACGATGTTCTTGCGCATCGCCATCGTGATCAGGATGACGACGATGCCGGCCAGGTACACCCAATGGGCGGTGGTGAGTTGAACGTCCATAGGCAGGATCCTTCGTCGCAACTGCTCGTGGGCTGTGCAGCTTGATGGTGGAATGCTCGGCGCGCTGAGGGGTGGGGTCAACGCTCACAGTGCACACCGGTGCGGGGTCACCTCTGTGCAATATGCTCCGAGCGTGTCGGCGGTGTGTCCTGACGTTTCGGCCCTGTAACAATCGCGCGGTCGTTCGCCCGGGATACCTCGACGCGACCGGTGGTGTGCACTGTGCACACCACCGGCTCTCATTGCCATGCAGCTTCGGCGACCCCGACCGCCCCGCCCGGGCCGAATGGGTGAGAGAGTGGTGGCGATGACCGAGTTAGATTCGGCCGCAACGAGTCCCATTCCGGACGGCGGCGACGGGACGCCGTTAGGGTTGGCGGCGCTGCTGGCAGGAACCCTGGTGGGGACCCTGAGCAACAACATCGTCAATGTTCCACTGCAGGCCATCCTGGACGAGTTCGACGCACCCCTGGGCAGCGGGGTGTTCGTCGCGGTCGGATTCCTGGTGTGTTTCGCCGCGACCCTGCCGATGGCGGGGTGGCTCGGGGACCGCTTCGGCCGTCGCCGGGTGTACTGCATCTCACTGGTCGCCACCGCGTGCTGTGCGGTGGGCGCGGCAACCGCCCCTACGCTGGGAATCCTGGTCGCGTGGCGGTCGGCCGGGGGTGTCGCGGTGGCGGCGCTGTCCCCGCCGGTGATGGGGCTCATCGCCTGGATGTTCCGCGGTGATCGCCGCGGCCGTGCGATGGGCAGCTGGGCCTCGGTGAACGGACTCGGGCAGGCCATCGGGCCGACCCTGGGCGGCGTGGTCGCGGGAACCTGGGGGTGGCGCTGGGTGTTCGTGCCGTTGGTGCCGGTGGCCCTGGCCGGGCTGATCGGCACGTTGCGGCACGTCCCGCGTTATCCGGGCGCGGCAATCCCGTTCGATCGGGGCGGGGCCGTGGCCCTGACGATCGGATCGGCGCTGCTGATGGGCGCTGTGGCGGTGCTGCCGCAGCCCGATATCGAGATCTGGATGGTGGCCGCGGGTCTGGCCGCCGCCGTCGCCGTGCTCGGCTGGTTCATCCGGCACTGCCTGCGGGTGGCCGATCCCTTCGTCGACGTCCGGCTGGCCGCCGAGTCGCGTTTTACCCGCAGTTGCCTGGCCGCCTTCGCGCAGATGTTCTGCCTGAGTGCGACGCTGCTGGCGGTCCCGCTGTATCTGATCGGCGGGGCGGTGCCGGTGTCGGTGGCCGGTCTGGTGTTGTTCGCGGTGCCGGCGACGATGGTGGTGCTGGCCCCGGTGGTGGGCCGGTGGCTGGACCGTCTGGGCCCGCGCCGGATCATCCGCACCGGTCTGGGCGTGCTGGTCGGCGCGCAGGCGGCCCTGATCGCGGTGGTGGCACAACCGGCGCCCGGTATCGCCGTCATGGTGGCGGTGCTGCTGCTCACCGGGGTCGGCATCGCGCTGGTCCAGACCCCGGCGGCCACCGGGGCGACCCGTTCACCGGCCGGAGCATCGGGGACCGGGCTGGGCCTGTTCAACCTGATCCGGTTCGGCGGCGCGGCCATCGGCGCGGCAGGTGTGGCCATCGCCATCGAGTACTCCGGCATCCCCGCCGTATTCCTGGTCGGGACGGTCGTCGCGGTGCTCGGCCTCGCCGGGTCCTTCCTCGGCTCCGATCCCCGGTGACTCACCGGGGGACAGAAAAGTGCAGGCTCTTGATCTCGGTGAATTGTTCGAGCCCCTCGATCCCGCGGGTCCGGCCCAATCCCGACATCTTCCATCCGCCGCTGGGCATTTCGGGATACGAGCGGTTGTACCCGTTGATCCATACGGTGCCGGCGGAGATTCCCGACGACACCCGCCATGCCCGCCCGACGTCGCTGGTCCACACCGATGCGGCGAGGCCGAACGGTGTGGCATTGGCGAGTTCGACTGCGTGGTCCTCGTTGTCGAACGGTTCGATGGTCAGCACAGGGCCGAAGATGTCGTCCTGCACCACCGGGGACTTCGCGGCGATGTCGGTGATCACGGTCGGCTCGACGAAACCACCGGCGAGCCCCTGCGGGTGGAGGGTGCGCCCGCCGGTCAGGATCGTCGCCTCATGCCGGGCTCGGTCGATGTAGCCGCGGACCCGATCCGCCGAGCCGGGCGTGATCAGCGGGCCGACCCGGGTGTCGCCATGGTGCGGATTTCCCACGGTCAGTGCTGCCGTGGCCCCGACGACGGCCTCGCGTACCTGTGGGTAGCAGTCCCGCGCAACAAGGAGCCGGGTGCACGCCGTGCACATCTGACCGGCTGTGATGAATGCCGACGCAACGATGTCGGCGCAGGCCCGTTCGATGTCGGAGTCGCCGAACACGATGGCAACGCCCTTGCCGCCCAGCTCGAGCAGCGGCCTGGTCAGGTCATCGGCTGCGGTCTTCATGATCTGGCGACCCACCTCGGTCGACCCGGTGAACGATACGGCCCGGATCAACGGGTGGCGAACCAGCGCCTCGCCGACCCGGCGATCGCCGATGACAACACTGAGCGCCTGCTCGGGAATCCCGCACTGGTGGGCCAGTTCCACGATGCGCGCCGTGACGATCGCCGTCTGCGGCGAGGGCTTGACCACCGCGGTCACCCCGGCGGCCAGAGCGGGCGACATGTCGCGGAGCAGCAGCAATACCGGCCAGTTCCACGGCGCGATGAAGGCCGTCGGTCCGACGGCGTCACGAACCACGTGCATGACGTTTCCGTCGGTGAGCGTGCCTGCCCGTCCCCCGACGTGGCGGCACAGTCCGGCGTTGTAGCGCAGCGCCTCTGACGCTCCGCCAACCTCCATCCGTGCCTCTGAGATCGGCTTGCCGGTCTGTCTGACGAGGGCGTCGGCGAGCTCGTCGGTGTGGAGGTCGATCCGCTCGGCCCAGCGCAGCATGGCCTGTGCCCGTCGGCGATGGTCGCGCGACCAGTCAGCCAATGCGGCGTCGGCCGCGGTGACGGCTTCATCGACCCCGGACGGGCTCGTCGCGCACAGCTCGCCGAGTGGGTGCAGGGACGTCGGATCGACAGGTCGGGCGTTCTCCTCGTCACCCCACGCAGGGGCGCTGTGCGACGAGATGACCTCGGTGCTCACGAGAACACCTGTCCGCCGTCGACGAGCACCGTCTGCCCGGTCACGAAACCACTTGCCCGACTGGCCAACCACAGCACCGCGCCCACCAGGTCCGTCGGCGACATCTCCCGGTTCAGCGCCCGTGTCTGCGCCGAGCGGGCCGCGTAGCCGGCGGGGTTGATGGCTTCTGTCGCAGAATCCGATACCAGACCGGGGGCTACCCCGTTGACGCGGATGTTGTCGCTGCCCAACTCGCGGGCGGCAGCCCGGGTCAGGCCGTCGACCGCGGCCTTGGAAGCGACATAGTGGGCGAAGCCAGGAACTCCGGCGCGCGCAACGGTCGAGCTGATGTTCACCACCCGACCACCGCCACGCTGGGCGAAAGCAGGTACCGCTGCTTTGATCGCCTGCCAACACCCGCGCACGTTGACCTTCAGCACCAGGTCCCAATCCTCGGGCTGCAATTCGGTCAGGGGTCGTTTGGGACCCAGCCCCCGATAGATGGCCGCGTTGTTGACCAGCGCATCCAGACCGCCGAACTCGTCCCGCGCGATCTCGACCGCCTTGGTGAGATCCTGGTCGGATGTCACGTCGCCGGCGCTGAAAAGGGCTCGGCCCGGACCTATCGCGCTGGCCTTCTCGGCGAGGGCATGCCCTACCTCAGCGGTTCCGGCGACATCGGTGAGGACGACATCGGCACCGGCCGAAACCAGGGCGTACACGTATTGGGTCCCGATGTCCCCGGTTGCGCCGGTCACGAGGACGACGTCTCCGCCGAGGTCGAATGTTGATCGAGAACTGTTGTTGGACAAGTATTTTTCCTTCCTGAATGGGCTGACTCTTGCCTGCGCGGCGCCGGGCGGCCGGCTGTCACCAGATCATCGCCGCTACCAGCACGCTGAGGATCAGCCCGACGAATACCGGGATGAACAGACGCCGTGCCAGCGTGGACACCGGTACACCCGCCACGCCGGCCACTGCGACCAGTGACGACCAGATGATGAGTGTGCCGCCACCGGTCCAACCGGCGGCGTTCTGCGCGATGGCGGCCAACGTCGCGGTCGTCTCCGGTCCCGCGGAATGCCCCAACGCATCGGCGAGCCCACCGGTGAAAGGCAGTCCTGTCCAACCAGATCCGTCGAGTCCGATCAGCATGCCGGCGATCATCATCGAGAACATGATCACGATCGGGTTGTCCGGGATGTAGGGCTGTGCGCTTCCGATGAGGTCGAAGAGGAACGCCGGTGGTTCGACATCGTCGGGGAGCGTCATGATCTGGCCTGCGAAGTCGGCGATGCCGATCAGGACGAATCCCGCGACCGGTATGACCACACCCATGGTGCGGAACGCGAACACCAGGCCGTCGACGAAGTGCTCGCCGGTTCGTTCGGTACGGTTGTCGCCGCCCGTGGTCAAGCTGATGGCCAGGGTCAGCACAAGTGCCATCCCGCCGACCAGAGCGGCACCGTTGCCGCTCGGCACCGACGGAACCCACTCGGTGAGCTTGCCCGCCAGCATGATCGCAACCACCGCGATGAAGGCGACCGGGACCAGGACAGCGAAGACCTGGGAGGCCGATCGGTGCGAGCTCGCGTCCACCGGTTCCCCGGCGAGAAACGTGTCGATCCCGTCGCTCGCCGGCTCCGGAGCATCGCCGTCGTCGCATGGGGCTGGGCTGCTCGCGGGCCCGGTTGCTGGAACTGTCTGGGGAACAGACGAATGCACCTGCCGACGGCTTCGGCGTTGGGATCTGACGTGCAACACGTAGGTGATGGAGACGGCGACTCCACCGACCACCCAGCTCATCACCAGAGCACGATTGGCGATCAGATCGGCAGCTACGTTGGCGCCGCTCGCAGACAGGCTGGGCGCGACTCCGATCACGTAGTCGGACGCCAGGGCCATACCCTGGCCGGCAATCGCGATGGCCATGGCCGCTGCCAGCGGTGACAGGCCTGCACGGATCGCCGCGGGCAGCAGAATCGCGGCGATGAGAGCTAGCGAAGGGGTTGGCCAGAACACCAGCGAGAGCAGATAGGTGACCGCGAAGAGCACCACGTAGGACACGGTGGCGTTCTTCATCAACCGCGCGAGCGGAGAAATCATCCGCTGTTCGGCACCGATCGTTCTCATCGCGCCGAGCATCGCGGTGACCGCGGCCAGGACGAGGAAGATGCTGAGAAACTCGGTGGTGGCTACCGCGGCCGCGCTGAACACGCTGCTGATGCCTGTGACGACGCTTCCGGTGTAGACCCAGGCCGTCAGCAGGGTCGCCGCGATCGCCGGCACCACGACGCTCTTGCGGGCGACCATGCAGCCCAGCAGCGAAAGTACCCCTGCCAAATAGACCCAATGGGCGGCGGCAATATGCATTGTTCTCCTTCTTACGAAGCCGCCACAGCGATGTGTCGGTCAGTTCATTGCTTTTCATTCGGGTCGGATTGGCCCGAAGTTCCTGAAAAGGTAAGGGGCAAAATCCGCCACTGCAAAGGACACTATGCCTGATCAGAGGGCACGTTGGTGTGCACATCCACAGCGAGATGAGCACATCCGTTCAAGACCGAACCGTGTTGGCAAAGTATTTTTGACTCGGTGAAATGGGTCCTTTTGCAATCGCCTAAATGGTTAACGCCGACTTCTGGCGGATAAGGAGAATCGACAATTGCATTCCGAATTCCGGCACGTAGTCGACCGGCTGCGCTATGCCCAGCGCCGGGTGTCGGGGCAGGCTCGTCGGCGCCCCGCGTGCGCGGTCATCCCAGCGGAACTACCGTGAGCAGGATCGGTCACGGTCCGGTCGCCGAAACCCTGGGCAGGGGAGAACACATGGCGCACTCGCATTCACACGCGGTATCAGTCGAGTCGTTTCGATGCCTGTCACACTCCGTTGGTTGGGCCCGCGATCAATTGGGCTCCGAATCAGCGTGTCTGGTGCTTGCCACCGGCGGGGCGTGGATGGAACGCGACCCAGACGAAGCGCCGGTTGCGGTGGATACCCAGACCGTCTCGTTCCGGTCGGTTCGCTCGGAGCTCTGGGTGCGACACGCTGCGGGGCATCACGACCATCTCGAAATCATCCGCCTCGGCCGGCACGCGGAGCTACCTGCCCCGCTGACGAGGACAGGCCATGCGACCGCCCGGCTGTCCATGGACTGCATCCTGGCGCAGGCGGATGTGATCGCAGCGCGGTCGCGGGCCGGTTCGCAGGCGGTGGTACAGGATCGGCTACAAAGGCTGACCCAACTCCTGCTTCGTGATCTGGCGGCGGCGACGCAGCGACCCGACTTGCGCCCGTCGCATCACCACTTGGCCGAGCGGGTTCGGTTCAGTGCCGACGGCGATGCCGATGCCGGCGCCTCGCGAAGTCACACGAGCCGGGTGTTCAAGCACGCCAACGGCATAACGCTGTCACATTATCGGCAACGAGGGCGGGTTGCCGCGGCGGTCCGGCGGATCGCCAGCACCGACGCCAACCTGGCCGACATCGCCTCGGATGTGGGCTTCGCTGACCAGGCACACCTGTGCCGGTCGCTGGTCCGCGCCACCGGTTGCACCCCGACAACTCTCCGGAAGCGATTCCACACCTTCTGAACCGGTTCTCAGCGAAAGCTGGTCTCGCGGTCGACCGCCGCGTCGACCTCGTCGAGCAGGTCCAACCGCAGCGCGAGCCATGCGGTGAACTGGTTGTCGGGCACCCGGATGTCCATGCCCAGTGCCCGCGAGATCCGGTCGAGCTTGGCGAGCATCGTGTTGCGATGGACGTTCAGCGCCCGTGCGGTCGCGTTGATGTTGCCCCCCTCGCTGAGGTAGACGCCGAGTGTGTCGAGCAGGTCGGGCATCGACCGCAGCGGCTCGAGCACCTCGCGAACCAGGTTGCGGCCGGGCTCGGTGTCCACGACCCCGGCCAGTACGGTGAAGCTGCGCAGCTCCTGATAGGACGTCGCCCCGTCGCGGCGCAACCGGCGTGCGATGCCCAGGGCGACCCGGGCCTGTCGGTAGGCCTCGCGAACCTCGCCGGCACCCGCTGCCGGCCGGCCGAAGGCCGCCGGGG
>NZ_JBSWXU010000026.1:0-48343 GCF_056160785.1 Mycobacterium sp. ABE4_509
CGGCCGCCACGGTGCCGAGCGCGACGAGCGCCGCGAACGTCGCGAACAACGCCCTCGAGGCGGTGGCCCCGCCGCCATCCGTGGAGTTGACCACCACCCCGGCCACCGCCGCCCCCAACGCCGCCGACATCACCTGCACGGTGTTGATGGCGGCCGCCGCCACCGGCCCCTCAGCGGGATCGTTGACCTTGCTCATCGCCCATGCCGACAGATGGGGCCAGGCAAGACCCACCCCGGCGCCGCTGATCAGCAGCCCGAGCGCCCAGGCCGCCACCTGCCCCCACGCGGCGTCCTGGCGCTGAGTCAGCGCGTTGAGCATCAGACCGGTCGCCATCACCAGCGGCGACACCGCGACGACCCGCACAATCACCCGGCCGCTGCGCAGCGACGCGCTGCCGATCTCGCTGACCGTCCAACCGACCGCCAGACCGGCGCCGAGGAAACCCGCTGCCACCGGGGCCAGGTGGGCCAGCCGCTGAGCGAACAACGGCACGTACATGTCCACCAGGGTCGCCGACATCAGGACACCCAGGCTGAGATACACCCACTTGACCGGTCCCGGCCCGAAGGCGCTCGGCGGCAACACCGACGCGCTCATCCGGCGATCCACGGCCAGGAACCCCGCCACCAGGATGAGCCCCGCCACCGCCAGCGCGACGGTGACACCGAAGTCGTGAGCCACCCCCGCCATGCTCACCAGCAACGCGGCCCCACCGAGCAGCAGCAGCGACCACACCGGGATGCCTCGGCGGCCGAGCCCCGCCACGTCGCCGCGGTGGCCGGTGCCGGCCGGCAGCGCAACCGGGACCAGTACCGACATCCCCACCACCATTGCCAGCATGGCGCCGAAAGCCCAGCGCCACGAACTGTATTGGGCGAACAGACCGCCGGCGGCCGGACCGAGCAGCGTGCCGACTCCCCACATCGCCGACACCAGCGCCGAGGCCTTCGTCCACAGCGTGGCCGGCAGCACGGTGTTGATCACCGCGTAGCCGAGGCCGGCGAGCAGGCCGCCCGCCACCCCCTGCACGGCGCGACCGGCGAGCAGCACCGGCATGCTCGGTGCGACAGCGCAGCACAGGCTGCCGAGGCCGAAGGCGGTCAGACCCGCGAGATAGGCCCGCCTCGGGCCGACCCGCAGCAGCACCGTCGAGACGGTGGTGGCGGCCACCACCGATCCGACGAGGTAGACGGTCGTCACCCACGCGTAGAACCGCCGGCCACCGATCTCGGCGACCGCACTGGGCATCAAACTGATGGTGAGGAACTCGTTGGTCGCGTACAGCGCCACACCGCCGGCCAGCACTGCGGCCGCCCCGAGGTAGCGGCGCCCCAACAGTTCGCGCCACACCCCGACCGGCACACCCGCCGCAGTCCCGTCCACGGAGCGACCGTAGAACCTCGAGCGCTGTTGAGGTCAAGTCACTTCAGGCCGGCCGCATCCATCCCCCGGAGTTCCTTCTTCAGATCGGCGATCTCGTCGCGGATGCGGGCCGCCAGCTCGAACTGCAGATCACGCGCGGCGGCCATCATCTGTTCGGTCAGATCCTTGATCAGGTCGGCCAATTCGGCGCGCGGCATATTCGATGTGTCGCGGCCCTCGACGACCCCGGCACTGACCGCGCGCCCGGGCGCGCCCTGCGCGCGGCGGCCGCGTGAGGCGTTGCGGCCCGAACCACCGATCTCCACCGACTCGGAGTCGTCGGCTTCGCGGTACACCTGGTCGAGGATGTCGGCGATCTTCTTGCGCAGCGGCTGGGGGTCGATGCCGTGCTCTTCGTTGTAGGCGATCTGCTTGGCACGCCGGCGCTCGGTCTCGTCGATGGCTTCCTTCATCGAATCGGTGATCGTGTCGGCATACATGTGCACCTCGCCGGAGACATTGCGGGCGGCGCGACCGATGGTCTGGATCAGGCTGCGCGGTGAGCGAAGGAAGCCTTCCTTGTCGGCGTCGAGGATCGCCACCAACGACACCTCCGGCAGGTCGAGGCCCTCCCGCAGCAGGTTGATGCCCACGAGCACGTCGTATTCACCCAGCCTCAGCTGGCGCAACAGCTCCACCCGACGCAACGTGTCGACCTCGGAGTGCAGGTAGCGCACCCTGATTCCCATCTCCAGCAGGTAGTCGGTGAGGTCTTCGGCCATCTTCTTGGTCAGGGTCGTGACCAGGACGCGCTCGTCACGCTCAGTGCGCTTGCGGATCTCACCGATCAGGTCGTCGATCTGCCCCTTGGTCGGCTTGACGATCACCTGCGGATCGACCAGGCCGGTCGGGCGGATGACCTGCTCGACGAACTCACCGCTGGTCTGGCTGAGCTCATAGGGCCCCGGCGTGGCCGACAGGTACACCGTCTGACCGATACGCTCAGCGAACTCCTCCCAGGTCAGTGGACGGTTGTCGACCGCCGAAGGCAGCCGGAACCCGAAGTCGACCAGATTGCGTTTGCGCGACATGTCCCCCTCGTACATGCCGCCGATCTGCGGCACCGTCACGTGGGACTCGTCGATGACGAGCAGGAAGTCCTCCGGAAAGTAGTCCAGCAGGGTCGCCGGTGCCGACCCGGCGGGCCGCCCGTCGATATGCCGCGAGTAGTTCTCGATACCCGAGCAGAAGCCGACCTGGCGCATCATCTCGACGTCGTAGTTCGTCCGCATCCGCAGCCGCTGCGCCTCCAGCAGCTTGCCCTGCCCCTCCAACTCGGCCAGCCGCTCCTCCAGTTCGGCCTCGATGGTCGAGATGGCCTGCGCCATGCGCTCCGGACCGGCCACGTAGTGAGTGGCGGGGAAGATCCGCAACGAGTCGACCCGGCGGATGATGTCCCCGGTCAGCGGGTGCAGATAGTAGAGCTCTTCCACCTCGTCGCCGAAGAACTCGATGCGCACGGCCAGTTCCTCGTAGGACGGGATGATCTCGACGGTGTCGCCGCGGACCCGGAAGGTGCCCCGGGTGAAGGCCACGTCGTTGCGGGTGTACTGGACGTCGACCAGCAGCCGCAGCAGCGCGTCGCGGGGCACCTCGTCGCCGACCTTGAGCTCCACCGAGCGATCCATGTACGACTGCGGCGTGCCCAGCCCGTAGATACAGGACACCGACGCGACCACGACGACGTCGCGGCGCGACAGCAGGCTGGAGGTTGCCGAGTGCCGCAGCCGCTCCACGTCGTCGTTGATCGAGCTGTCCTTCTCGATGTAGGTGTCGGTCTGGGCGATGTAGGCCTCGGGCTGGTAGTAGTCGTAGTAAGAGACGAAGTACTCGACGGAGTTGTGCGGCAACATCTCCCGCAACTCGTTGGCCAGCTGGGCGGCCAGCGTCTTGTTGGGGGCCATCACCAGCGTGGGGCGCTGCAACCGCTCGATCAGCCAGGCCGTGGTCGCCGACTTGCCGGTACCCGTGGCGCCGAGCAGCACCACGTCGTGCTCCCCGCCACGCACCCGCTTCTCCAGCTCGTCGATCGCCGCGGGCTGATCGCCGGCGGGCTCGTATTCGCTGACCACCTCGAAACGGCCGCCCGCCCGCACCAACTGGTCGACGGGTCGGTACTCCGAGTGCGCGAGCACGGGGTGTTCGGTCGCGAAAGCCATGATCAACAGGGTAGAACCCGGGGCCGACATGTTCTGTTCCCGCAGGCACTGCGGGGCCACTCGCCGGCCCGCAACCCCTATCCTGATCACCATCCACCCTCCCAAGCACGAGACTTTCGACCTCGCCGCCCGCACCAACACCGATCCCAAAGGCATCGTGCGGGCGGTGGACGTCTACACCGTCACCCCGTGGGGGCTCTACATGGCTCGTCCCACCCCCGGCCGGGCCCAGTTCCACTACCTGGAGTCCTGGCTGCTGCCCAGCCTCGGCCTGCGCGCAACGGTGTTCCACTTCAACCCCGGCCACGAGCGTGACCAGGACTTCTATCTCGATGTCGGCGAGTACACCCCCGGACCGCAGTGCTGGCACAGCGAGGACCACTACCTCGACCTGGTGGTACGCACCGGCGAGGCGGTGGAGATCACCGATGTCGACGAACTCCTGGTCGCCACCGCCGAGGGCCTGATCAGCCACCAGACCGCCGAATCGGCGATCCGCACCGCGCTGGCCACGGTGGACGCACTCGCCGGCCACGGCCATGACCTGCACCGATGGCTGGCCACCCTCGGCATGACACTGAGCTGGCGCAACGCGTAACGCAGCCCGGCCCGCCGGGCAGCGCAGGGCCGGTTCCGGGTAACAGCGCCCCCGGGTGGCGACGATGACCTTGATGATGAGGATGACCGGCGCCCGCTATGGGCGTGCTCAGCACCGGGAGGCAGTTGTAGTGTCGGCAACTATGAGGTCCACCATGCGCGCCTGGCGAGTATCCGCCGCTGCCGCCGTGGCCGTCGTCGCCGCGCAGCTCGCGCCCGTAGTCGCGCTGGCCCAGCCGGACACCGGCGCCACCGAGCAGACGGCCGCACCGACCCAGGAGGTCCTGCACAACATCGTCTACCGGGCCCGGGTGGACGGGGTGTCCCGCGGCGCCACCATCACCTATCGCGCCGACGGGGACCAGTTCCACACCGCCAACCCCACCATGGTTCCGGGCCGGGTGTTCGAGGCCAACGCGGTGCTGCCCGCCTCCCAGGTCGCCGATATCCGGGTCTCGATCGAATGGCCCTACTCGGCCAATCTGCACTGCGAGATCCTCGTCGACGACGCCGTGGTAGCCCAGGCCGACGACTTCATCGGTCCCCGGCTGACCCCGCAGCGCGAAGATCCCAATTTCGGGGCGCTGACCTGCCAGGCCCCGGTCGGCGGCATCGACAACGCCGTTCCGCTGCAACCGGCACCGCACGGCGAGGGGCTACCCCCCGCCGACGCCGTGACCACCGGTGACGCCCCCGACGGCGTCCCCGTCGCGCCGGGCCCCGCCTAAACGCTCGGCCGCCAGCCGGTCGTGTCAGCCCACTCCCACGCCCTGCGGTAGGCGTCGAGAAACCACGGCTCCTTCGCTGTGGCGTACGCGCCGCTGTCGGCATGGGCGCCCTCAGCCGCCCTGCGTTTGAGCGCGCGGTAATCCTCCTGGGCGCCGGGATTGGCCACCAACCAGTCGACGAACAGCAGGGCGAACTGCTGCCCCGGCCACCCGGCCACCCGGACGTGCACGTGCGTCGGCCGGCCCGGGTCGGCCGAGCAGTACAACCTCTTGCCCCACAACCCGGGCGCGTCGGTGTGGTCGAATTCGGCCACCGTGCTGCGGGCATCGGGCTTGGCGACATCGTCGGTGACCGCAGTGGACACGTAGCCGGCCGCCAACAGTGCCTCGGCCAGGTCGTCCGCCGCGGCGAGCGAGCCGACGGTCACCTGGATGTCGATGACGTCCTTGGCGTCCATCCCGGCGATCGCGGTGGACCCGATGTGGTCGATGCGCTGGGCGTGCTGCCCACAGGTCAACCGGAGCCGGGCCAGGATCCGGCTGGCCTGCTCGGGCCAGCTCGGGTCCGCCGGCGCCAGGGCCGGCCCGCCATGTGCCGGGCGGCCGGCCTGCAGGTTCTGCGCGAACGGCTGGATGCGGGCGTGCCACAGTTCCCGGGCCTGCTGCACGAGTTCACCGGCGCTGCCCGAGTTGTCCAGCCACACGTCGGCCACCGCCCGGCGCTGCTCCTCGCTGGCCTGAGCCGCGATGCGCGCCCGCGCGTCCTGCTCGGTGAAGCCGCGGTACTCGATGAGCCGTTCGACCCGTAGTTCGGGGTCGGCGTTCACGATGACCACCAGCGGGAACATCGGCGCCATCTGAGACTCCACCAGCAGCGGGATGTCCTCGACGATGACGGCGTCGTGATGGGCGGCCTCGATCAGCTCCGAACGCCGATGCGCCACAAGCGGATGCACGATGCCGTTCAGGGTCGCCCGCTTGTCGTCGTCGCTGAACGCGATCGCCGCCAGCGCGGGCCGGTTCAGGGCTCCGTCACCTGCCAGGATGCCGTCTCCGAACGCCTCGACGAGACGCTCCAGCCCCTCGGTGCCGGGTGCGACGACCTCGCGGGCGATCACGTCACCGTCGACGACGATGCCGCCGAGGTCACTGAAGGTGGCCGACACCGTCGACTTGCCCGCCCCGATTCCTCCGGTCAAACCAATACGCAGCACAGCACCAGTGTGTCAGCAGGCCGGCAGCGACCACGACGAAGGCCCCGGCTCTTTCGAGCCGGGGCCTTCGGGTCGGGACTAATCAGGCGGCCAGATCAGGCGTTGCCCGCCAGCTTCTCCCGCAGCGCGGCGAGCTGGGCGTCACTGGCCAGCGATCCACCGGCGGCCGCCGGCTCCTCGGAGCGCGAGGTGCCGTTGGCGGCGGCGGGACGGGCGGCCTCCTCGGCCTCCGCGGCAGCGAACTTCTCCATCTGCGCGGTGTGCATCTTGTAGCGGCGCTCGGCCTCGCCGTAGCGGGCCTCCCACTCGTCACGCTGCTTCTCGAAGCCCTCGAGCCACTCGTTGGTGTCGACGTCGAAGCCCTCAGGGAAGATGTAGTTGCCCTGGTCGTCGTAGCTGTCGGCCATGCCGTACTTCCAGGCCTCGAACTCTTCGCTGTTGTAGTCCTCGTTGGCCTGCTTGAGGCTCAACGAGATCCGGCGACGCTCCAGGTCGATGTCGATGACCTTGACCATTGCGTCGTCGCCCACCTGCACAACCTGATCGGGCACCTCGACGTGGCGCTCGGACAGCTCGGAGATGTGCACCAGGCCCTCGATGCCCTCCTCGACGCGGACGAACGCGCCGAACGGCACCAGCTTGGTGACCTTGCCCGGCACGATCTGGCCGATGGCGTGGGTGCGGGCGAAGTGGCGCCACGGATCTTCCTGGGTTGCCTTCAGCGACAGCGAAACCCGCTCGCGATCCATGTCGACGTCGAGGACCTCGACGGTGACCTCGTCGCCGACCTGCACGACCTCGGACGGATGGTCGATGTGCTTCCAGGACAGCTCGGAGACGTGCACCAGGCCGTCGACACCGCCCAGATCGACGAAGGCGCCGAAGTTGACGATCGAAGAGACCACACCCTTGCGGATGGCGCCCTTGGTGAGCTGGTTGAGGAACTCGCTGCGCACCTCGGACTGGGTCTGCTCCAGCCAGGCGCGCCGCGACAGCACGACGTTGTTGCGGTTCTTGTCGAGCTCGATGATCTTGGCCTCGATCTCCTTGCCGATGTACGGCTGCAGATCGCGGACACGACGCATCTCGACCAGCGATGCGGGCAAGAAGCCGCGCAGGCCGATGTCGAGGATCAGGCCGCCCTTGACGACCTCGATGACGGTGCCCTTGACGGCCTCGTCCTTTTCCTTGAGCTCTTCGATGGTGCCCCAGGCGCGCTCGTACTGTGCGCGCTTCTTGGACAGGATCAGTCGGCCTTCCTTGTCCTCCTTGGTGAGGACCAGAGCTTCGACCTCGTCGCCGACGGACACAACCTCATTGGGGTCGACGTCGTGCTTGATGGACAGCTCACGGGAAGGGATGACGCCTTCGGTCTTGTAACCGATGTCGAGCAGGACTTCGTCACGGTCAACCTTGACGATCGTCCCTTCGACGATGTCGCCATCGTTGAAGTATTTGATGGTTTTGTCGATGGCGGCGAGAAAGTCCTCGCTCGAGCCGATGTCGTTGACGGCTACTTGCGGCGAGGTGACGGAGGGACTTGGCATGTGGTGGGTTGCTCCGGACAGCTTTGATCGTAGGGACTGGCTTCTTATTGAACTGCGTTGTTCGTGCTTCGCACCCGGCATGGGTGTACACACGGGTACCCGGTCGAGGTTACTCGACGGGGTCCACGCAGGACAAACCCGGTCCACCGGCAGCGGTGAGGGCCGCTAACCTGCTGACGTGTCATTCAGCGGCGCCGGCGGCGGACCTCACCCTCCAGTAGTACACCCGGGCGCTCCTTTCGCGCGGCGGGTCCGCAGCGCCGGGGCCCCGATCGGCGTGTTGATCCTGCTGGGAACGCTGGCGGGACTGCTGGTCATCCTGCTGACGGCGGTCAACCCCGCCGGCACCGCAGTCGGGTTCGTGCTGTCCAGCGTCGCGATGACGGTCGTGGTGCTGGCCTACCTGTGGCTGGACCGTTGGGAGCCCGAACCTCCCCGGCTGCTGCTGTTCGCCTTTCTGTGGGGCACCTCGGCAGCCGTGATCATGTCCGCGGTGCTGCAGATGGTGCTCGAGTTCGCCGTGTTCCCCGGCGCGGCCTACGGCGAGGACGAGGCGGTCAATGCGCTGACGCTGGTGGTCGGTGCGCCGGTGACCGAGGAACTGGCCAAGGGCCTGTTCCTGCTGATCATGATGACCGGCGCCCGACGCCACGAGATGAACTCGCTGACCGATTGCCTGGTCTACGCCGGCCTGGTCGGCGCCGGCTTCGCGTGGCTGGAGGACATCCTCTACATCGCCGACGGCGAGTCACTGGCGGACTCCCTGGCCACGGCAGCGCTGCGACTGATCATGTCGCCGTTCGCGCACTCGCTGTTCACCACGATGTTCGCCCTCGGAGTCTGGTTCGCCCTGCACCGGCGCAGCCCCCTGGGCAAGCTGGGCTGCCTGCTGGCCGGCTACGCCGGCGCGGTGATCCTGCATGCGATGTGGAACGGATCGGCGCTGCTCGGCCCCGGCGGCTACCTGGCCGTCTACGTGTTCTGGATGATGCCCGTCTTCGTCGGTGCGGTCGTACTTGCGCTCTACCAGCGGCGCCGCGAACAACGGGTGGTGGCCACCAAACTGCCCGGGATGGTCGACGCCGGTGTCATCACCGACAACGAGGCCAGCTGGCTGGGCTCGATCCCCACCCGTAAGCGCGCGATCGCCGAAGCGACCCGGTTCGGTGGGAAACCAGCGGGACAGTCGGTCAAGCGCTTCGCCCAGCAGGTCGCCGAACTGGCCTTCGTGCGCGACCGGATCGACCGCGGCTTCGCCGACCAGCGGATCGCCGCACTGCTCGCCGACGAGACCTACGCGGTGTACGCGGCTCGGGCCGCCTCACCCGCCTTGCACCAGATGGCCGGCTACCGCGCGCCGGGTTCTCAGCCATCCGCAAGATAGCCGCGCCACCGCGCTGCGGCTGGCCGCCATCACGTTCCACTGGGAGCTGCCCACCGGACCGCGCGATCTGATCCTGTACCTGCACCATCAACCGGGCCCCCGGCCCGCCCGGCCGATCGCCGACCTGCGGCGCTAAGCGCGCCGGCGGCGCAACAGCTGCCAGATCACCACGCCGGCCTGCACACCGAGAGCGATCGCGATCATCGAGATCAGGGTGGCCGGCAGTGCCGAGTCCCCGTCGGCGCCGAACAGCTCGGCGACACCGATCAACCCCAGCGATCCCGGCACCAGCAGCCAGAAGCCGGGAAGCACCATCGCGATCGCCGGTGGGGAGTCACGGCGCCGTGCGATCAGCAGCGCCGCCAGCGTCAGCGCCAAGGCGCCGAAGAAGCCGCTGGCATAGCTGCCCAGCAACAGGTCGCCCAGGTACTGCGCGGTGTAGGCGATGTAGGCCAGCAGCGCCAGCCACGGCAGAAACGACAGCGGCGGAGCCAGGAACAGCATGATTCCGGCCACGAAAACCGCGACGCCGACCCACGGAGCCCACGGACCGAGCTTGTTGAT
Organism: Mycobacterium sp. ABE4_509; assembly: GCF_056160785.1. NCBI lineage: Bacteria > Bacillati > Actinomycetota > Actinomycetes > Mycobacteriales > Mycobacteriaceae > Mycobacterium > Mycobacterium sp. ABE4_509. The sequence continues at coordinate 9,617 of NZ_JBSWXU010000026.1, forward strand.
GGCCTGTGCGGTCAGTTGGCCGTCCTCTAGGCCGAACATCTGGCTGGCGATGATGATCCCGAACGCGAGCATCGCCAGTTGCATGAAACCCGCGATCAGCCGGCTGGCGCCGGAGATGACGTCGTTGGCCGCCAGTTCGATCACCGAGACCGTGATCGCCACCCCGGGCAGGAACACCGCCAAGGGTGGGATGAGCGCGCGCAGCCCGACGTGGTCGAGGCCCAGGTACTGCCCGCCGGCGATGCACAGCCCGGCGACCAGCACTGCGCTGAGCACCGGCGCCAGCAGAGCCAGCACCGACAGTCGTTCGCTGACCGACAGCAGCAGACCGACCAGCAGCCCGAGAAAAGCCGCTGCGGCCAGGTTGATCAAGGTGGGTTCCATCAGCAGCGCCAGCCCTGCGCTGAACACGCCGTATCCCGCCACGGTGACCCAGGCCGGGTATGGGCGCTGACTCGCCGCGATGCGCTCGAGCCGCTGTTCGCCCTCGGTCGGCGAAACCCGGCCGTCCATCGCCTCGGAGACCAGCGTGGCCAACGGAAAGGTCTGGTCGAAGCGCAGGCTGGACTCGACGTTGGCCGAGGTGACCGGCGTCGCGGACGGGCCGGGCGCCCCGACGATCTGGACGTTGTTGGGCAGCGCGACGATCTCGGTGCGCACGCCGTAGGCAGCCGACGCCCGGGCCAGCATCTGCCTGATGAACGTCACCGGATAGTTCGCGCCGGCCATGGCGGCCCCCAGGCGGGCCAGGAACCGGATCTGCAGGGAGGCGTCCGCCATCGGGTCAGTGCGCCGCCGAGTCCCAGCTGCGCCCGAACCCCACCGACACCTCCAGCGGCACGGTCAGCGGATAGGCGTTGCCCATGTGCTCGCGCACCAGGGCCTCGAGGGACTCGTGTTCGCCGTCGGCCACCTCGAACACCAACTCGTCGTGCACCTGGAGCAGCATCCTCGAGGACAGCCCGGCGTCTTTGACCGCTTGGTCGACGTTGATCATCGCCACCTTGATGATGTCGGCGGCGCTGCCCTGGATGGGCGCGTTGAGCGCCGCCCGTTCCGCGGCTTCGCGCACGTTGCGGTTGCTGCTGTCGAGCTCGGGCAGATACCGCCGCCGGCCGAACACCGTGGAGGTGTAGCCGTCCTTGCGGGCCTGATCGACGACGTCGCGCAGATAGTCGCGGACCCCGCCGAACCGGGCGAAGTACTGCTCCATCTGATCCTTGGCCTCTTCGGTGGAGATCTTGAGCTGCTGGGACAGGCCGTAGGCGCTCAGACCGTAGGCCAGCCCGTACGACATCGCCTTGACCCGGCGGCGCAGTTCGGCCGTGACCTCCTCGATCGGCACCGAGAAGGCCCGTGACGCGACGAACGAGTGGAGGTCCTCACCGGTGTTGAACGCTTCGATCAGGCCCTCGTCGCCCGACAGATGCGCCATGATCCGCATCTCGATCTGGCTGTAGTCGGCGGTCATCAACTCGCCGTAGGCCGCGCCGCCCCCGGAGCCCACGACGAAGGCGTCCCGGATCCGGCGCCCGGCCTCGGTGCGGATCGGGATGTTCTGCAGGTTGGGTTCGGTGGACGACAACCGGCCGGTGGCCGCGATGGTCTGGTTGAACGTCGTGTGGATGCGGCCGTCGGAGGCGACCGCGTTGAGCAGCCCGTCGACGGTGACCTTCAGGCGGGTGGCGTCCCGGTGGGCCAGCAGATGCTGCAGGAACGGATGCCCGGTCTTGTCGAACAACGTCTGCAGCGCATCGGCATCGGTGGTGTAGCCGGTCTTGGTGCGCTTGGTCTTGGGCATCTCCAGTTCGTCGAAGAGCACCACCTGCAGCTGCTTGGGTGAGCCGAGGTTGATCTGCTTGCCGATCACCGAGTACGCCGCCTCGGCGGCGTCCCTGATCTGGTCACCGAACTCGCTCTGCAGTTCGGACAGGCGCTGCAGATCCACGGCGATGCCGGCAGTCTCGAGGTCGGAGAGCACCCGCTGCACCGGCAGCTCCATGCTGCCCAGCAGCGCCGAGGAATCGATCCTGGCCAGTTCTTCGTCGAGCGCGTCGGCCAGGTCCATCACTGCGCTGGCCCGCAGCAAGGCCGTCTGCACAGCTTGGTCGTCCACGCCGTCACTATCGTCGAGCAACGAGAGTTGCTGCTGTTCAGGGCTTTCGGCACGCAGCTCACGCTTGAGGTAGCGCAACGACAGATCGTCGAGCGCGAAGCTGCGCTGTCCGGGGCGCACCAGGTAGGCGGCCAGCGCGGTGTCGGAGGTCACCCCGGCCAACGCCCACCCGCGGCCCTGCACGTCGTGCATGGCGAGCTTGGCCTCATGCAGCGCCTTCGGCACCCCGGGGTCGGCCAGCCAGGATGCCAGCGCCGCCTCGTCGTCGGGGTTCAGTGCCGCAACGTCGAGGTAGCGGCCGTCTCCGTCGGGGGCGACCAGGGCCAGCGCAGTGGTGTCGCTGTCGAACGCCAGGTGGTTGCCGATGACCGCCAGTCCGAACCGGCGGCCGTGGCTGTGTTCGGCCAGCCAGCCGGCCAGTGTGCCCGGCTCCAATGCGCCGCCGCGGACGTCGAAACCCTCCTCGACCTCGGGATCGGTCGAGGCCAGCGTGTCGAACAGCCGGTCCCGAAGCACCCGGAACTCCAGATCATCGAAGAGCCGGTGGATCTGATCGCGGTCCCATGGCTGCATGCGCAGCGTGTCAGGAGTCTGGGCCAGCGGTACGTCGCGGACCAGATCGGTGAGCTCGCGGTTGAGCACCACGCTGGACAGGTTGGCCCGCAGCGAGTCGCCCACCTTGCCCTTGACCTTGTCGACGTTGTCCACCAGACCCTGCAACGTGCCGTATTCGGAGATCCACTTGGTCGCGGTCTTCTCCCCCACGCCGGGGATGCCGGGCAGGTTGTCGCTGGGGTCGCCGCGCAGCGCCGCGAAGTCCGGGTACTGGGCCGGCGTGAGCCCGTACTTCTCCACCACCGCGGCGGGAGTGAATCGGGTCAACTCGCTGACCCCCTTGCGGGGATACAACACCGTGAGATCGTCGGTGACCAATTGCAGTGAGTCGCGGTCGCCGGTGACCACCAGAACCCGGTAGCCCTCACTCTGCGCCTGGGTGGCCAGCGTCGCGATCACGTCGTCGGCCTCGAATCCCGCTTCGGCGAGCACCGTGATGCCGAGCGCTCCGAGGACCTCTTTGGTGATGTCGATCTGCCCGCGGAACTCGTCGGGTGTGGCACTGCGGTTGGCCTTGTACTCCGGGTACTTCTCGGCGCGGAACGTCTGGCGGGACACGTCGAACGCCGCGGCGATGTGGCTGGGCTGTTCGTCGCGCAGCAGATTGATCAGCATCGCGGTGAACCCGTACACCGCGTTGGTGGTGAGCCCACCCTGGGTCTTGAAGTTCTCGGCGGGCAGCGCATAGAAGGCACGGAATGCCAGCGAATTGCCGTCCAACAGCATCAGCGTCGGCTTCTCGGGCTGGCCGGCGCCCCCGGCATCCCCTGCGGCGGGCTTGGACTCCGAGGCGGTCTTGGCGGGGCTCACGGCTTCACTTTAGGCATCGGCGCCGACACGCCGGGGCGCCCACCCGACACCGCCGTGAAACTGGAACACGTTTCAGTTTCACGGCCGAAATCGGTACGCTGACCGCGTGCCAGCTTCTGAGACTTCGACGGAGCCCGCGATCGACGGTTGGTTCGCCACCGACGAGTCGGGGATCACCAACCTGATCGGCGGCAGGTGCACGCTGTGCGGCACCTACGTGTTCCCGCCCCGGGAGAACAACTGCCCCAACCCCGGCTGCGACAGCGACACGCTCACGCTGGTCAAACTGTCGCGGCGGGGCAAGCTGTGGAGCTACACCGAGAACCGCTACGCCCCACCGCCTCCCTATCCGTCGCCGGATCCGTTCGAACCGTTCGCAGTCGCCGCCGTCGAACTCGAAGACGAGGGCCTGATCGTGCTGGGCAAGGTCGTCGAAGGCACGCTGGCCGCCGACCTGACCGTCGGCATGGAGATGGAGCTGACCACGATGACGCTCTACACCGACGACGACGGTGTCGAACGCAGTACCCACGCCTGGGAGGTCGCGAAATGAGCGAACCGGTCTACATCCTCGGTGCGGGCATGCACCCGTGGGGCAAATGGGGCCGTGACTTCACCGAGTACGGTGTGGTCGCCGCCCGGGCGGCACTGGCCGAAGCCGGCTTGGACTGGCGCCAGATCCAGCTGGTGGCCGGCGCGGACACCATCCGCAACGGTTATCCCGGATTCGTGGCGGGCTCGACCTTCGCCCAAAAGCTCGGCTGGAACGGGATTCCGGTGACCTCGAGCTACGCGGCGTGCGCCAGCGGCTCCCAGGCGCTGCAGAGCGCACGCGCCCAGATCCTGGCCGGGTTCTGCGACGTCGCCCTGGTGATCGGCGCCGACACCACCCCCAAGGGTTTCTTCGCCCCGGTCGGCGGCGAGCGACGCAACGACCCCGACTGGCAGCGTTTCCACCTGATCGGTGCCACCAACACCGTCTACTTCGCGCTGCTGGCGCGACGCCGGATGGATCTCTACGGCGCCACGCTCGAGGACTTCGCTGCGGTCAAGGTGAAGAACGCGCGCCACGGCCTGGACAACCCGAACGCGCGCTACCGCAAGGAGGCCACCGTCGAGGACGTGTTGGCCAGCCCGGTGGTGTCCGATCCGCTTCGGCTGCTCGACATCTGCGCGACGTCCGACGGCGCGGCGGCGCTGATCGTGGCGAGCAAGTCCTTCGCCGAGAAGCATCTCGGCTCGGTGGCCGGGGTGCCCTCGGTACGCGCGGTGAGCCTGCAGACACCGCAGTACCCCCAGCATCTGCCCGAGCTGCCCGACATCGCCACCGACTCCACCGCCGTCGTCGCCGCCCCGGAGCGCGTGTTCAAAGACCAGATCCTCGACGCCGCCTACAGCGAGGCGGGCATCGGACCCGACGACCTGAGCCTGGCCGAGGTCTACGACCTGTCCACCGCATTGGAACTCGACTGGTACGAGCATCTGAGCCTGTGCGCCCGGGGCGAGGCCGAGCAGCTGCTGCGCAGCGGGGCCACCGCGGTCGGCGGTCGCATCCCGGTCAACCCGTCCGGCGGTTTGGCGAGTTTCGGTGAGGCCATCCCGGCCCAGGCCATCGCCCAGGTCTGCGAATTGACCTGGCAACTCAAGGGCCAGGCCACCGGGCGCCAGGTCGAGGGCGCCACCGTCGGCATCACCGCAAACCAGGGCCTGTTCGGACACGGCTCCTCGGTCGTGGTCGCCCGCTGAGGGGACCGTACAACCCGAGGCAGCTGAGCGGGCCGCCACGGGATGCGCTCGAGCGCTCAATCCCACCGGCAGTGCACCAGCAGATGAACGATTAGCAAATTTTCGCCGCAGTCAGTATCTCTGCGGAGAGACACCGGGGTCACCCCCGTCATCATCTTCTGGTGACCGACGTGGAGAACAAGCCGCCCGTACCCCGCACTGTTCAGGAGTACATCGACGAGCAGCCGGTGTGGGCAGATGGCACCAAGACCTCATCGACTCCGATGACCGCCATGCAGTGGCGGATCTGGTCTTTGGCGTCGGCAGGCAAGTTCTTCGAGGGCATGATCATCTTCATGACCGGCGTGGCGCTGCCACTGCTGACCGTCGAGTTCAGCCTGACCGCCGGCCAGAAAGGGGTGGTCACCGCCGCTTCGCTGGCAGGAATCCTGGTCGGCGCTACCGCTTTGGGCTCGCTCGCCGACACCTTCGGCCGAAAGCGCATGTTCATCGTCGAGATGGTCCTGTTCGCCGTCTTCCTGGTCGGTGTCGCCCTGGCCCCGAACCTGATCCTGCTGGTGGTCTTCCTGTTCGGCACCGGCCTGGCGTTGGGCTGCGACTACCCCACCGCGCACATGGTGATCTCGGAGAGCATTCCGACGTCGAAACGCGGCCGGCTGGTCCTGAGCGCCTTCGCATTTCAGGCGATCGGCGCGCTGTCCGGTGCGCTGGTCGGCTTCGTGGTCCTCTACGAGAGCGCCAGCGTCAGCGACTGGCGCTGGATGTACGCCACCGCGATCATTCCGGCGATCCTGGTGATCATCGGCCGGTTCTTCATCACCGACAGCCCGCACTGGCTCGTCGCAAAAGGCCGCACCGACGAAGCCGAACGCGAAACCGTTCGCCTGCTGAGCCGCAAGCCGGCCTATCCGAAGTCGGTGAGCCTGTCCCGGCTGCCGGAACCCACGCACTCGAAGTCCGAGGGCAGCTTCCTTGCTCTGTTCACCAAACGGCACCGCCGGGCGACCATCCTCGCGTCGGTGCCCTGGTTCCTGCAGGACCTGGCGACGTACGGCATCGGGATCTTCACCCCGACCATCCTGGTTGCGGTGATCGGGGCCCAGTCCGAATCCCATTCGCTGTCCGACACGATCCACAACGACATGCTCGCCGCCGAGGGCTCGGCGCTGATGAACGCGCTGTTCGTGCTGGGCATTCTGGCCGCGATCTTCCTGGTCGACACCGTCGGGCGGATCAAGTTGCAGACCATCGGGTTCATCGGGTGCGCGGTCGGGCTCACGCTGGCGGGGTTGTCCATCCAGCCCGACGGCGGCCACAACATGGTGCTGCTGTTCGCCGGTTTCATGCTGTTCTACTTCGCGACGAACCTGGGCCCCAATTCGATGACCTACCTGCTGGCCGGCGAGGTGTTCCCCACCAGAATCCGCGGCAGGGGAGCCGGTTTCGCGGCCTCGTTCGCCAAGGTGGGTGCCGTGCTGACCGCGTTCCTGTTCCCGGTGCTGCTCGACGAGTTCGGCACCTCGGTCATCCTCTACGGTCTGGTCGCCGCCTCCGTGGTGGGCGCGGTGGTCACCGTCGTCTTCGCCATCGAGACGAAGGGGCTGAGCCTGGAGAAGATCGGCGATCCCCGCCACGAGGAGCACCTGCGGGTACAGCGGGCGGCCGACGCCGACATCGCCTGACCGCGCGCGAGCTCACTGCACCCGGTAGATCCAGATCGTCGGGTCCGCCAACTCACCGTCGGCGCTCCACGAGTAGCGCCGTGCGATGCCCTGGCCGTCATAGTTGTGGACGTACTCCAGCAGCGCCGGGCGGGTGATGGCACCTGAGTCGATCCCTTTGAGCAGGATCGTTCCCAGGTCATAGGCTTCGACCGCGTAGGGGCCGGGGGGTTGACCGAAGGTGTCGCGGTAGTCGTCGATGAATTCGGCCGGGGCGGGCGCACACGGACAGGACAACACCGCATCGCTCGCCGCGGCCTGCGCCTCTTGGACGAACTCGTCGGCGAGCGCACCGTCCACAGTGACGAATGCGCCCTGGAATCCCGCATCACGCAGTTGCCGGATCAGCGGCGCCGCCTCCGGCGCGAACCCGGCCAGGAACACCGCATCCGGTGCTGCGCCGGTGATCTGCGGGACCACCGCGGCGAAATCGTGGTCGCCGGCGCTGATTGCGATGTTGCAGGCCGGATCGGCCATCGGCCCCAGCGTTTCGCGCACGAACGACGCCAACCCGAGCCCGTAGTCGGAACTGTCGTCGACCACACACACCTTGCGGTAGCCCAGCGTGCCGGACATGTAGTTCGCCACCGCCGGCCCCTGCACCGCGTTGCTCGCCACTCCGCGGAAGAAGGTGCGCCACCCGCGGGCACTGAGTTGAGCCGCGGTCGCCGACGGGGTGGTCGCGACCAACCCGGCCCTGCTGAACTGGTCGCCCACCGCGAAGGCCGCACCGGAACCGGAGGGACCGACCAGCCCGACGGTGTAGGCGTCGTCGACGATCTCGCCGGCCAAGTCGGCGACCCGCTGCGGATCACCCTGGGTGTCGAAGGGTTTCAGCTGCACCTGGCAGGCCTGATTGGCGGCGTTGTGCTTGTCCACGGCGAGCTGAATGCCGTTCTTGATGTCGGCACCGAGGGCGGAATCCGCACCGTCGAGCGGCCCCGCCATCGCGATCGACAGCGGCGGACACACTGCGTTGCCGTCGCCGGCCGGGTCGGCCGGGGGTGGGTGGTCCGCCGGGGCGACCTCGGCACCGTCGCTGCCGATCTCGACCTGCGCGACGATCTCCAGATCCGGCGTCGAGCCCAGGCCGGGGAGCGGGTCGCTGCAGCCCACCGCACCGATGGCGATGAGGGTCGCCGAGCCGACCGCAAGCGCGCTCTGTACCCCAGAACAGCGCACGCATTCACCTCCGATGAGCAGACCACCGTGGCATCGGCTGTGGCCTCGCGTAGAACATAGCAACGGCTGAGGTGTATGCGTCTGATTGGTTGTGCCGCGCGTTGGCGATCACCCGCCGCAACCACATCTCCCGCGGAGGCGGTCAGAACGAGAAATCGCCGTGCTGGCAGACCTCTCGATGTGTATCGGGCACCTTGTCCAACAGTGCGGCAACCGCGAGAGCCGCCATCAGCACGACGAACACGATCAACATCAGCATGGCCTCAGCCTGCGCCCATCGATGCCGGCGAAACAGTGGCGGCACTGACACGCAACCACAATATTGCGCCATTCGGCGTCGGGGGCAGTTGAAACAGAACCGATACACGCAGTAAATGCAGAACCCGGCCGACTGACCGGGGAGGCTATACAGTCGCCGGGGAACAGGAGCGCCCGGGCGCTGGGGATCGGCAACGGAGGTGTGGGCTTGGTGGGCTGCCGCGCTGGTATTCCTGCACGGGGCCTGCTCTTGGTCACCTTTCTGTTTCTGGCGGCGCTGCTCGGCTCAGGCATCGCCTCGGCCCAGGACACCGAAACCGCCGTGGCGTCGGGCCGGCTGGTCAATGCCGGGGAGCCCGTCGCCGGTGCGGTGGTGCGGGTCCTCGACGAATCAGGCGAGGAAGTCGACACCGCGACCTCCGGTGAGAACGGTCTCTGGGAAGTCGAGCTGCCGGCGGGGACCTACACCTTCGAAGTCGACAGCGACAGCCTTCCCGACGAGGTCAGCGTGCAAGGCACGGTCACCCGCGATGTCGCGGCCGGCGGCACCAACGCGGTGGTGTTCATGTTCGGCGAGGTGCGCACCTCGATGGAGACGCCACTGTATGAGCGCGTCATCCGGCTCACCATCGACGGGCTGCGTTTCGGACTGGTCATCGCCGTCGCCGCCATCGGCCTGAGCCTGATCTTCGGCACGACCGGTCTGACGAACTTCGCTCACGGCGAGCTGGTCACCCTCGGCGCGGTCTTCACCTGGATGTTCAACGTCACCTTCGGGATTCCGTTGATCGGAGCCGCAGCGTTGGGCATCGTCGCCGGCGTCGGTGTCGGATGGCTCAACAATGCGGGTGTGTGGCGCCCACTGCGGCGCCGCCGGGTCGGGCTGATCCCCCAGCTGGTCGTCTCGATCGGGCTGGCGATCGCGCTGCGGTACACGATCCTGGCGTTGTTCTCCGACCGGACACAGGCTTTCGGCGAGTTCACGGTCAGCGCCGAACGCCGGTGGGGCCCGATCGCCATCACCGACACCAATCTGCTCGTGATCGTGATCAGCCTGGTGGTTCTCCTCGCCGTCGCGGTCATGCTGCAGAAGACGCCGATCGGCAAGGCGATGCGCGCGGTGTCGGACAACAAGGACCTCGCCGCCGCGTCCGGAATCAACGTCGAACGGGTGATCACGTTCGTCTGGTGCCTCGGCGGCGGCCTGGCCGCGCTCGGCGGCGTGCTGCTGGCGCTGTCCGAACTCGGTGGGCGGGTGCAGTGGGAGATGGGATTCAAACTCCTGCTGCTGATGTTCGCCGGGATCATTCTCGGCGGCCTGGGCACCGCCTACGGCGCACTGCTGGGATGCCTCGTCGTCGGCTTGTTCGTTCAGCTGTCGACGCTGGTGATCGACCCCGATCTCAAGTACGTCGGCGGTCTGCTCATCCTGATCGTCATCCTCGTCGTGCGGCCCCAGGGCATCCTGGGCTCCCGCGAAAGGATCGGGTGAGGACCGGTGGACATCGTCTCCGCGCTGCAGATCGCGTTCGCTCAGCTGATCGGCCCGTCGGCGATCTTCTACGCACTGCTGGCCATCGGGCTGAACCTGCACTTCGGCTACACCGGGCTGTTGAACTTCGGCCAGATCGGGTTCGCTCTCCTCGGCGGGTACGGCGTCGGCATCATGACGGTGACCTACCAGCAGCCGCTGTGGGTCGGGGTACTCGTCGGACTGCTGGCGGCCGGCGCACTGGCGGTCGTGCTGGGCATCCCGACACTGCGTCTGCGCGCCGACTACCTGGCGATCGCAACGATCGCCGCAGCCGAGGTGCTGCGGCTGATCTTCCGGTCGACGGCCTCGGATTCGGTCACCGGTTCGACGAACGGGCTCTACGGTTTCGCCGATTCGTTCACCAAGTTCAGCCCGTTCGACTCGAGCAAGAGCTACACCCTGCTGGGGGTGAACTTCGTCGGCGACGACGTCTGGGCGATGGTCGTGGGATGGACACTGGTGCTCCTCCTGTGCGCCTTCGTCTACCTGCTCTCACGCAGCCCGTGGGGCCGGGTGCTGCGGGCCATCCGCGAGGACGAGGACGCCGCCCGCGCCCTGGGCAAGAACGTGTTCGTCTACAAACTGCAGGCCCTCGTTCTCGGCGGCGTCATCGGCGGGATGGGTGGGGTGTTCAACGCCCTGCAGACCAAGTCGATTCACCCCGACTTCTACTCGACCGCGCAGACCTTCTACGCGTTCGGCGCTCTGTTGCTCGGCGGTGCGGCCACGGTGTTCGGTCCGGTCGTGGGCGCAATGCTGTTCTGGTTCCTGCTGTCCATCCCGGACGCGATTCTGCGCCAGGCCATCGCGGGCCCCGACCCGATGCTTCCGCTCACCGATGCGCAGGTCGGCGCCACCCGATTCATCCTGCTGGGGATCTTCATCGCACTGCTCATGGTGTTCCGCCCCCAAGGACTCCTCGGACGAAAACGGGAGCTGCAATTCGATGGTTGACGCCTCCCGCATGTCCGCCGCCGATCGGGCAGCACTGTTCGCCGACACCCCCGCGGTGCCGGGGGCGGCCAAACCCGACCCGATCCTGGTGGTGGAGAACATCTCCCGGCACTTCGGTGGCCTCACCGCCGTCGACGTCGAACACCTCGAGATTCAGCGCGGCGCCATTACCGGCCTGATCGGCCCGAACGGGGCGGGCAAGACGACTCTGTTCAATCTGCTGACCGGTTTCGACCGACCCGACACCGGCAGCTGGAAACTCGACGGGGCCAATCTGGGCAGGCTGAATCCCCATCAGGTCGCCCGCCGCGGGGTGGTGCGCACCTTCCAGCTCACCAAGGCTCTGGCCCGGATGTCGGTGCTGGACAACGTGCGACTCGGTGCACAACACCAGACCGGGGAGCGGATTCTGGCCTCGCTGGTGCCGATGCTCTGGCGCGGCCAGGAAGCCGAGGTCACCGAACGCGCACACCAGATGCTGCGCCGGTTCAAACTCGACACCAAAGCCGACGACATGGCCGGCTCGCTGTCGGGCGGGCAACGCAAGCTGCTCGAGATGGCCCGGGCACTGATGACCGACCCCAAGGTCGTGATGCTCGACGAGCCGATGGCCGGCGTCAATCCGGCCCTGACGCAGAACCTGCTCGAGCACGTGAAATCCCTGCGCGAAGAAGGGATGACGGTGATCTTCGTCGAACACGACATGGACGTGATCCGCGACATCAGCGACTGGGTCGTGGTGATGGCACAGGGCAGCGTCATCGCCGAATCCCCACCCGACGCACTCGCCGACAACGAGGCCGTCGTCGACGCCTACCTCGGTGGCCACCACGACCAACCGCTCGAATTCGACGAACACGGCAACCCCGTCGGCGCCACCGCAGAACTCGCCCGACAGATCGAACGGGCGGTCCTCAGCGACGCCGAAAGCGAGGGCGACCGCACATGAGCGAAACCCCCGACCCGCCAGCCGACCTCACCCCGGCCGAGCTGGCGGCCACCCCCGAGGAGCATGCCCGTCTCGCCGAGGGCGCACTGCTGAGAGCCGACCGTCTGGTCGCCGGCTACCTTCCCGAGGTCGACATCCTGCGCGAGTGCGACTTCTACCTGCGCGACGGGGAGATCGTCGGGATCATCGGCCCCAACGGCGCCGGCAAGTCGACTCTGCTCAAGGCGCTGTTCGGACTGATTCCCATCCGGTCGGGATCGGTGACGCTGCGCGGCGAGACGATCACCTCCGCCCAGGCTCATGTACTGGTCACCAAGGGCGTCGGGTATGTGCCACAGAACCGCAACGTGTTCCCTTCGTTGACCATCGAAGAGAACCTGGAGATGGGCGTCTATCTGCGCCGGTCGAAGTTCGCCGAGCGATTCGAGTGGGTCAGCGAGCTGTTCCCCCTGCTCTCGGAACGCCGAAAAGTCAAGGCCGGCGCCCTGTCCGGCGGCGAACGACAGATGGTGGCGATGGGTAGAGCACTGATGATGGAGCCGTCGGTGCTGCTGCTCGATGAACCCTCTGCCGGCCTGTCCCCCATGTTCCAGGACGAGGTCTTCATCCGCTGCAAGCAGATCAACGCCGCCGGCGTCTCGATCATCATGGTCGAACAGAACGCCCGACGCTGTCTGCAGATCTGCGACCGCGGTTATGTGCTGGACCAGGGCACCAACGCTTACACCGACACCGGCCGCAAACTGATGAACGACCCGAAGGTCATCGAACTCTACCTGGGCACCCTGGCCGGCAGCCGGGAGCACTGACAGCGCCGGCACCGAAAAGCCCGGCGCCGCCCGCACCCGAAGGTGCGAGCGGCGCCGAGTTTGCCGCTTCGCTCAGGCCTGGCTCACCACGATGAACTCGTTGGTCTGCAGCGTGTTGTCGCCGTCGAACTCGAGGCTGCCGTAGGACCCGACGCTCGGCTCCCCCGCCGGAGCGAACGTCAGCTCACCGGTGATGCCGTCGAAGTCGATGTCCTCCCCGGCCACGATAAGGTCCCGGCACTCCACGAAGGTGAAGCACTTGGTGCCGTCGCGGGTCACCGCGATGATGTTCGCCGCGATGTCCACACCTGCCGTGGATCCGGCCTGCTCGGCGGCCAACGCGGTGATCATCACCGCGTCGTAGGACTCACCGGCGTAGTTGAAGTCGATCAACCCGGGATCGACCGCCATGAGGCGGCTCTCGAAGTCGGAGCTGATCTCGGTCATCGGCGCGGTGCCCTTCATACCTTCGAGCAGCCCCGGCGCGACGCCTTCACCCAGCGCGTTACCCATGTTGCCGTCCGTGCCGTAGACCAACATCCCGTCCGACGGCCCGATTCCGACCTCGTGCATCCGAGTCAGGATCTTGGCGCTCTCCTCGAAACCGATGACCGCGACCGCATCCGGGTTGAACTCCCGAACCTGGTCGACCTCGGCGTTGAAGGACTGTGCGTTGGGGTCGTAGACGATCTTGGTGATCTGATCCGACGGGATTCCTGCCGCCTCCAGATCCGCGACCGTGTTGGCGGCCAGCCCGGTGCCGTAGGGATCGTTGAGGGCCATGATCGCCACGCGCTGCGCGCCGTCCTGGGTTATCAGCTGGGCGAGAGCCTGGGCCTGCAGCACATCGGTGGGTGCGGTGCGGAAGTACATCCCGCCGTCTTGGTAGCAGACGAACTGATCGGAGGTGTTGGCCGGCGAGAACTGCACGACGCCGGCGCTGGAGATCTTGTCGATCACCTTCAGCGACACCGCCGAAGACGCCGCGCCGATGATCGCGCTCACGCCGTCGGCGAGCTGGCGGTCGACGGTGATGTTGGCGGTGTCGGTGGTGGTGTCGCCGGAGTCGCCGGTGATCAACTGCACCGGCTGGCCGAGCACGCCGCCGGCCTCGTTGATCTCGTTGACCGCCACCTGGACCCCGGCCACCTCCGGCGGCCCGAGGAACGCCAGCGTGCCGGTCTCGGGCAACAGGGTGCCGATCTTGAGCGGGGTGGTCACCGGTTCGGCTCCCGCAGTCGCCTGCTGTGGTTCGCAGTCGGTGCTGACGATCTCCGCGGATTCGTCGGTGGTCGTCTCCTCGCCCGCGGTGGTGTCCTCGCTCGAATCGCTACCGCACGCGGTCAGAGCGAGCGAGGCGATACCCACGGTGGCCAACGCGCGGGCGAGGGTTCGATGCTTCATCGACAAGCCTCCTGATGTGTCATTTCCGAGTGGATGGACCGACGCCGCAGCGGCGCAGACCCGACGCTAACGGCTACGAGGTCGACACGAGACACCGGAAAGGGCTCGTGACCAACATGTGACCTCACGGAAAACAAATTAACGGGACGGTAGCGCCCGGCGGGTGGCTTCAGGTCGATTCGGATTCCGCGGGCGGGTCCAGCGTCTCGAGGACCACCTCGGCAACCCGCTTCATCGTGGTCCTGCGGTCCATGGCGGCCCGCTGAATCCACTTGAAGGCCTCCGGCTCCGACATTCCCTGTTTGGACTGCAACAGACCCTTGGCGCGTTCGACCAGTTTGCGCGTCTCCAAGCGGTCGGACAGCGAGGCGACCTCTTTCTCCAGCTCGGCGATCTCACTGAACCGGCTGACGGCCACCTCGATGGCCGGGATCAGGTCCGAGATGTTGAACGGCTTGACCAGGTAGGCCATCGCGCCCGCATCGCGGGCCCGTTCGACCAGTTCACGCTGGCTGAACGCAGTGAGGATGACGATCGGAGCGATCCGTTTGGCGGCGATCTCGGACGCGGCGTCGATGCCGTCGCGGCGGGGCATCTTGACGTCCATGATGACCAGATCCGGACGCAGCGACTCGGCCAGATCGACGGCCTCCTGGCCGTCGCCCGCCTCACCGACGATCTCGTAGCCCTCGTCGCGCAACATCTCGGCCAGGTCGAGGCGGATCAGGGCTTCGTCCTCAGCCACGAGGACCCGGCGAGAGGTGACTGCGTCCGTCGGTGACGCGGTTGGCGATGACATGGACAATATTGTGGCGGTCCAGGGCCGTATGAGCGAGCGCGGGGCATCCTCTAAGGTGAAAGGCCGCGCAACTGCACGGTACGACGCCCTCGTATCCCAACTGGCAGAGGAAACGGATTCAAAACCCGTACAGTGTGAGTTCGAATCTCACCGAGGGCACCGGGAAATGGCATTTCGACGCAGTTCTTGCACTGCTATCGGCCCGCAGAAGCTGGCCCAGCCCACAATGGTGAGCACTTTCCACACCCGGCCGGCCGCTGATCCGGGTGGCCCCGTGCGGTGCACCAGGGACAAGCACGGCCAGATGGGCACGCGGTGCTGTACCACCCTTCACGAACAGGGCCAACGGCGGCAGATCGGCGTGGTGGAGGTCTCGTGCAGGCCGGTATCTTGAGAAGGTGCGCAGCGAATTCGCCGCGCATGGCTTCAGGGGGCGGAAGGGGGGCGGGGGTGGCCAAACCACTTCGGGTTGATCCGATCGATCTGCATGTCTCAGCAGATCACGTGGATGTGCATCACGCCGAGTTTCGGGCGGCTCACGCCAGCGCTGATGCAGATATCGAGGTCGCGCAGTCAGGCTGGGTGGGGGCTTCGGCGGCGGCGTTGCACGCCAGAGTCATCGACTGGCAGCTTGCGACCACGCGGATCAGCAGTGAGATCGAGGCCCATGGTGCAGCTTTCCGTGCCGCCGCCCAGGGCTACACGAGTACCGACACCGATAGCGCGGGCTCGCTCGACGCCCGGGTCTGATGCCGCTCACGCTGGCCGATATCGAGCGTTGGGATGCCTCGTCGATCCGGGAGGTCGCCTCGGCGTTGGGCAAGCGCGGTGCCAGCGCCGAAGATGTCCGTGCCGGTCTGGCCCGGTTGCCGCTGATCGCGTCCTGGCACGGCAGCGGCGGCGATGCCGCACGGGCCTCACTGGACAAGCTCACTGCCTATCTGGCCGCCCACGCCGAAGAGATGGCCCGAATCTCCGCGGCAGCGCACTCCAGCGCCGACGAGATCGAAGGCTTGAAGTCCACCCTGCACCGCATCTACGACGACGCCCATACCCAGGGCTTCAGCATCGACCCCATCAGCGGGACGGTCACCCCGACCAACGAGGCGTTGTTCGGAGACCCGCTGTATGCGCTACAACAGGCTGATCTGGAAGTCCGCATCAAGGAGCTGCTCGCCGCCGCCGAGGCTGCCGACACCGGTCTGGCCCAGGCCATCACGACCGCCGGAGAGCACGCAAGCCCCGTCGGTGATACGCCGTCTGTGGCCGACGCACTGGCAGCGCCGGTGCCCGAGGACCCGACGCGGTTTCGCGAGTGGTGGGAGCAGTTGACCCCCGAGCAGCGCGATGCGTTGGTCGCGCGTGATCCGATGATCTCCAACAACGTCGGGATGCCCGCGGTCGACCGTGACTTCTACAACCGCGAACGGCTGCCCACCGAGCTGACCCAAGCGCAGGCGGCCCAGGCCCGAGTCCAGGCGCTGGAGGCCGAGCATCCCGACTGGGCCAACGGACAGAATGTCCCGCCCTTGGGGCGCAACGGTCGCGTGTTCGGCCTGCGGGAGACCTACCAAGAATGGAAACGTGAGTACAGCTCCGCACAAGACGCCGCGAAGTATCTTTCCGACCTGCAGGCGATCGACAATGCGGTCCGGGACAACCCCGAGCGGATGCTGCTACTCCTCGACACCGAAACCGGCGACCAGGCCCACGCGGCGATCGCGGTCGGCAACCCCGACCTCGCCGACCACGTCGCAGTGACGACCCCTGGCCTGAACACCACCGTGCATGGGTCCATCGAGAGCATGGTCGACGAAGCACGACGAGCCCGCGCCGAGGCAATGGAGCAGCTCGACCTCGCGGGTCGGGGCCATGAGAGCGTCTCGACGATTGCCTGGATCGGCTATGACGCTCCTCAGATTCCCGGCGGTGAAGACCTCGGAACCTCACTGGCCGGAGGCTGGGCGGTCGGCCACGACGACTTTGCCGCAGCGGGAGCCCAGGACCTGGCCCGCTTCTACGACGGGCTTAACGCCACCCACCAAGGTCCCCTGGACCTCACCGCGATCGGGCACTCCTACGGCTCACTGACCACCGGCATGGCCCTGCAGGTCCCCGGCGACCACGGCGTCGACAATGCCCTGTTCTACGGCTCACCAGGCATCCAGGCCGCCACCCCGGCAGACCTCGGATTGCCCGACGGGCACGTATTTGCGATGCACACCCCCGATGACCCCATTCAGCACGTGTATGACGCGCCGCCCATCGCTCGCACCGTGGCCCCATTTCTACCCCACCCGCTCGACGACCTCGCCCAGAACATGCTCAACGGGATGGACGCCTCCGGCGCAGGAGCATTCGGCCCCAACCCGGCCACCAACCCCAGCTTCACCCACCTGGCCACCGGCGCGACTACCGTCCCCGACGGGCGCATCCTCGGCGCAGCCAGCGGCCACAGCGAATACCCCCGCTGGGACGGGGCTACCAACCAGCCCTACACCACCGGCTACAACATCGCCGCCGTCATCGCAGGCACCACACCCATCCCGCAGAAGTGAGCACCCGACCATGACCCGACCGCCGCCGCGCTACCTCAGCCTTCTACCAGGCATTGTGGCCATCGCTCTATTCGCCTCAGGATGTCACATGAACAACCCGTCCGAGCCCGAGGCCAGCCAGGCCGCCGATGCGCTGACCAGCCTGCCATCACTGGAAGACACCCGCACCGAAGTCGAAACAGCAATTGTCCAACTAGGCCAGAAGATCACTGCTATTGCTCCGGAGGTGTCCTGGGAGTGGCGACGCGAAGACAGCCGGGGCCGATGCCTGACCCCGTTAGAGGAATCCGGCGGGCAAGAGATTCTCCTGCGCAACTACGTCTCCGACACCCCCATCCCCCAACGACATTGGCAACAGGCCTACGACCTCGCAGCAGCAGCCGCCCACTCTATCGGCGCGAACAACCTGACCGTCTTCAAAGACGCCCCCAACGACCACGACCTGCAGTTCACCAGCGACACCGGTACCACCCTGCGCTTCGGCTCCCAAGCCGCAGCCCTCATCAGCGGAAGCACCGGATGCCGACTCCCACAGAAGTAAAGCGGCCCAACACTATCGATCTGCTCCGTCAACACAAGGTTCTGCGCTGCCCGCGTCCGGTCGACTTATCGGTTGGGGTACCCATCCAGCAAGAGACACCCCGATGAATCGCTTCGCATTTGACTTGGGAGAGTGGTTCTCCGCCAACGCGGCGCAGGTTCAACACGACCTGACCCGGTACTTCAGTGGAATGCACGGAGACCGGTTCACTGGACGGTGGTTCGAGAGGTTCGCCTCGATGGGAAGCCCCGACCGGTTCGAGCCCTCCGACGTACTCGCGGTCGAGTCGTTGTCGGTGAGAGTGCCGCCCGAGTCAGCGGCCAAGCTCACCATCACCGAGGTCGAACGATTCAGCTCGCTGCTGAGTGAACTGCCCAAGAATGCCGACCTATGGGACCTCGACTACGCGGTGATCGACGCGGGTGGCCCCGCCGCTGAGCTGCACACCAGGCTCGACAGTCTTTATGGTGTGGGATGGGTGACCGCAGGCAAGCTGATGGCCGCCAAACGTCCTCGGCTGATCCCGATCCTCGACAAAGAAGCCAGGGGACTACTGGCACCGCCGAAGCATGGCTTCTGGCGTTCCATGTACCAGCAGTTGATCGACACCGAGCGTCGGCGGGCGATCGCCGAGGTGTGCAGATCCGCGCCCGACTGCGTCAGCCTGCTTCGCCGCATCGACGTGGCGCTTTGGATGCACGCAACACAGGTCGGTCCTCATCAGCCCACGTCGTAGAGCCGGGCCGACCCTCAGACTCCTTCGACCGCGCCGCTTTACTGACAAGTCACCTGGCGGTGCTGTCGAGCGAGTACCAGTCGTTGTCATCTGGCAGGCCAGGCTGGTCAACATCCCACAGCGTCCATTGCGCAACCTGGCGGCCTAGCACCTCCTCGGGAGTGTCGTCGGCGAGCGTGAGGTAGAAGTACGGGTCGTCACCGGGGCGGAAGTGGACCTCGAAACCCTCGGCGTTCCCATCATCGAGAGCTGCGATCGCTTCGTCGCCGTTGATGGCGGTTGCCTGAGTGTGGAGTGCGTAGACATCGCCGATTGTGAACTGGCGGCCTGCTATCTCTACCGTGTATTGCCCAGCAGGCCAAACGATCGACTGCGGCCCTCTTAGGCCTGTACGGACTTGTGGAGTGTCGATGCCGGTCATTACTAGGGTGAAGACGGGGGCGCGCGGTGAAGCGACGATGTGGCCTTCGATTAGGAGCCTCGCGATGCGGAGATTGACTCTGTCTCCGGGACGGATTTCGTCGGGGATGTCGAAGAAACGGTTGGTGTGGCGCTGGACGACATCGAGGTCGTAGGCGAACTGCTCGATGGCGAGCAGGTCACTGTCGTAGTCGCTAGCGGTCCTGGGGCCGTCGATCTGCACCTTAGTGATGACGTCGCCCTCGATCGCGAATTCCAGACGGTTGGCGAGGCAGATCACACGGCGCGTGGACAGCACGTCTTCCACGACCGAAGGTCGAACGTGGTTGTAGTTGAGCCTGATGTCGAGTCCCGGTGCCGGGAAGTCCGCGCCTGCACTTTCGGCGACTTCAGTGCCATGCGGAACTCGGAGTCGAATGTCAAGATGGCCACTGCAGAAGCTCGCTTCGACGGACCCGCCAACGATGCCCGGCGCTGCATGGGTAATTCGCCCCTCGAAGCTGGCGATTTCTTCGTCGGCGTGGAAAGCGCGTATCTCAAGGCGCTTGCCGACGGCTGGACCTGTTGGCGGCGAAATGAACTCGACAGCTCCCGGCGGGTAGTCACCTGCGATGAAGTCCGGGCCACCCATCCGCACCGAGCGAACGACGTCTCCTGGGAGGTGCAACCTGCCGGAAGGTGCGTAGCCAAGGGTGCGCAGAATCTCCTGTTGTAGAACTGCATGGTCTTCGCCAAGTTGATTGAGTTCGATAGTGAAATTGATCGGGGGGTCTGCTGCACGGATAGGTGACATCTGAGTTGGCTTGCCCAGGGTGGGCAGGCTGGAAGGATGTCCCCATGGCAAGGCCCTACCCACGTGAGTTTCGTGACGACGTCGTGCGCGTGGCCCGTAATCGCGGGGACGGGGTGACGATCGAGCAGGTCGCCACCGATTTCGGTGTGCACCCGATGACGCTGCACAAGTGGATACGCCAGGCCGACATCGACGAGGGCACCAAACCCGGCAAGAGCACCAGTGAGTCGGCCGAGCTGCGGGAACTGCGTCGCCGCAACCGGCTGCTGGAGCAGGAGAACGAGGTGCTGCGCCGGGCGGCGGCGTACCTGTCGCAGGCCAATCTGCCGGGAAAAGGATCTACCCGCTCGTGACAGAGCTCGCCGCCGACGGGATCCCCGTCGCGGTGACGTGCCGGGTCCTCAAGCTCGCCCGCCAGCCCTACTACCGCTGGCTGGCTAACCCCATCACCGACGCCGAATACCTCGAGGCCTACCGCGCCAATGCCCTGTTCGACGCCCACCGCGAGGACCCTGAGTTCGGGTACCGCTACCTCGTCGAAGAGGCCCGCGATGCCGGTGAGCCCATGGCCGAGCGCACCGCCTGGCGGATCTGCTCGCAGAATCGACTGTGGAGCGTGTTCGGCAAGAAGCGCGGCAAGAACGGCAAAGCGGGGCCGCCGGTGCACGACGATCTCGTCGAGCGTGACTTCACCGCTGACGAACCAAATCATTTGTGGCTCAGCGATATCACCGAGCACCGCACCGGCGAGGGCAAACTCTACCTGTGTGCGATCAAGGACGTGTTCTCCAACCGCATTGTCGGGTACTCGATCCAGTCCCGGATGAAGTCCCGGTTGGCCACACAGGCACTCGAAAGCGCGGTGGCACGCCGCGGCGAGGTGGCTGGCTGCATCCTGCACAGCGATCGCGGCAGCCAGTTCCGCAGCCGCAAATTCGTCGCCGCCCTGGGCCGCCACGACATGGTCGGCTCCATGGGCCGCGTCGGCGCGGCCGGCGACAACGCGGCGATGGAGAGCTTCTTTGCCCTGCTGCAGAAAAACGTCCTCGACCGCCGCCGCTGGGACACCCGCGCACAACTACGCATCGCGATCGTCACCTGGATCGAACGCACCTATCACCGGCGCCGCCGCCAAAGCGCACTCGGGCGGTTGACCCCCATCGAATTCGAAGCAATCATGACCACACCGGCCAGTCAGGCCGCGTGACCGAAACTGTCACCTGATCGTGCAGCAGACCCGGATGATGATCGGTGTCTTGGGCTCGCTGGCTGAGTACGAGCGTGAGCTGATCAAGGAGCGCACTGCGTTGAAGCGGGCGGTGTCTCGGGCGAATGGCACGAAGTTCGGGAGGCCGAGAAAGGTCGACGACGCCGACCACATCGCCACCGCGAGACGGATGAAGGCCGATGGCCACATAGGGCGCGACATCGCGAAGTATCTGGGTGTCAGCCGGGCGACCCTGTACCGCTATCTGCAGACCGATGCGGGCGAATTGCTCTGACTTAGAAGCTCACTCACACGGCGGCGGAAGGCCGACCGGGCCCTCGACAGCGAGCGGGTTGGTTCGTACTACTGGTTGCCATCTCCCGTAGATTTTCATACTCCGAAGCCGCTTACATGACATCCGCTCGTGCTTGCGCGCCCAATTTCGCATCGCGATGCGGAACCGCTGAATGCGCGGCCCGTACCAACGCCACCGATAAGAGTGGTCGTGATTGAGGCATTGAGCAACCGCGTCAGACACGACTCCTTCGAGGTACGGGCGCACCCATGTGAGCACAGCCCAGCCGTTGGCGGCATGTTCCCAACTGGGGACCGAGAAAGTCCACTCAATCGGGTCGTCCGCAGCGGTCATAGTGATCCGGGTTGCCGGGGGCTGCGGTAGCCGTCCTTCGGCATCCTCGTCTACACCGAGAACGTGGAGGGCGACGTGATGGAACACGCCAGGCCCGCCGACGCTCACCCTCACCGAATATTCGGGGACTTCGGCGATCTTTCCAGGACCGATGAAATGAACTGGTTGCACGGGCTTGCCTGTGCGGCCCGCGAGGAACCGCAGGGCACGTCCACCCGACGAGGACCTCGCAACGTTGAGTTGGCGAATCATCACGACGAGGCTCCAGGCCGCGATAGCCAGCGCCAGCGCCGCGATGGCTACCGCGATCACTGCCATGACGCTCAGCATGTCACCTCGCCCCGAGAAGGGATGTGCTCGCCAAGCCGCGTCGGTAGTTCGAGGGGCTTTATGTCGCTGCCGCAGTGCGCGTATGGACAAGATCGCGCAACCTGCCGGAGTCTACCGGCGCGCCAACCACAAGAGCGTCACCCAGTCTGATGTCGCCGATACTGTCCCACACTGACAGCCTGGCCAGCCGCACTGCGCCGGACGTCAGTGCAGCGATGTCCTTCAGGGCGTCATAGAGAGCGCGTTGCTTCCATCTGGGAGCCCCCGGCCCCTCCAACTCACCTACGTCTCCGGGCGGCCCGAACATCGACTCGCACGAGGGGGTGGTCCATCGCTTGCCCCACTTGCCAGCATCGAGGCACATGGTCTCGTAGAGCCGACAGAATTGGCGGTAGTCGTCGCACCACGGCAGGTTCGCTGCCCAGAGTGTTTCGAGGGTCGTCGACCGATAGCGGTTGAAGTGCAGCTCCTCATCAAGTTCGACCACCAGCCCTCCTTCAAAGGCCAGGTCCCAGGCTCCAGGCCGGGGAGGCCGCACCGGTTCCGTTCCACCGAGGGCGCGATACGTCGCAACGACCTCGGCCTGGGCTTCGCCGGGCAGGTCATCCAGCCGTGGCGCTGCGGGATTTGAAGCGGCGGATACCAGCCCGGCGCGGTTCAGGAGTCTCTGCAGCGCCTGGGCACGTGCACCAGTACGGACCATGCGCCCAGTTTGCACATTCGACCGACAGTCGACGTGACGCACCCTCTGCCCGCACTCCGAAAAGGACATCGACCTCAGCACGCGGCGCACCGAGCCAGGTAAACCCTGACTGCGCTCTTCAGAGCGAGGTAACTTCCAGGGGTCTCGGAATCGGATGTGGGGAGTAGATCGAGAACATGGCGCAGACCAACGCGAATCTGATCTGGAAGATCGCTGACCTGCTGCGGGGGCCGTATCAGCCCAACCAGTACGGCGACGTGATCTTGCCGTTCACCATCCTGCGCCGCCTGGACTGCATCCTCGAACCGACAAAGGACGAGGTGCTCGCCGAGTACAAAAAGATTCAGGCGAGCAAGGTGCACCCCGCCGTCATGCTGAAGGCCAAGTTCAAGCTGCCGTTCTACAACACGTCGCGGTGGACGTTCGCGGCGCTGGTGGGCGACCCCGAGGGGGTGGCTGACAACCTCATCGACTACATCGAGCACCTGTCGCCCAACGTGCGCGACGTCTTCGATGGGTTCCGCATGATCGATCTCATCGGCGACCTCGCCAAGTCCGATCGGCTCTACCTGATCGTCAAGGAGTTCGCCGCCGTCGACCTGCACCCGAAGGTGATCAGCAACCACGACATGGGCTACATCTTCGAAGAGCTGATCCGCAAGTTCGCCGAATCCAACAACGCCCAGGCGGGTGACCACTTCACCCCCCGCGAGGTCATCGCGCTGATGGTCGACATCCTGTTCCACACCCAAGACGACGTGCTGACCAAACCCGGCACCGTCCGCACCATCTACGACCCAGCCGCCGGAACCGGCGGCATGCTCTCGACGGCCTACGACCACCTGATCGAGATGAACCCCAAAGCACGACCCGTGCTCTACGGGCAGGACATCAACCCGCGCTCGTACGCCATGTGTAAGTCCGACATGATCATCAAGGGCCAGGATGTCGACAACATCTACCTCGGCGACACCCTTACCGATGACGGGTTCCGCACGAAGCACTTCGACTTCCTGCTGTCCAACCCTCCTTTCGGGGTGGCGTGGAATACCCAGCAGAAGTCGGTCACCGACGAGTACGAGCAGCGCGGCTTCGCCGGACGGTTCGGGCCCGGTCTACCCAGGGTGTCCGACGGGTCGCTGCTGTTCCTGATGCACCTGATCTCGAAGATGCAGCCCGTCAAGAACGGGGAAGGCGGCAGCCGCCTGGCCATCGTGCTGAACGGTTCACCGCTGTTCACCGGAGGCGCAGGCTCTGGGGAATCGAACATCCGGCAGTGGATTATCGAGAATGACTTGCTCGACGCGATCATCGCGCTGCCAACCGACATGTTCTACAACACCGGCATCAGCACCTACATCTGGGTCCTGGACAACAACAAACCCACCAAGCGCAAGGGCAAGATCCAGCTCATCAACGCCGCCGATATGTACGGGAAGATGCGTAAGTCTCTTGGCTCCAAGCGCAAGGAGCTTCGCCCGAAGGACATCGAGCGGATCTGCGGCCTCTACGACAGCTTCCGCAACCAGAACGCCACCGACGAGCACGACGCCCACTCCAAAGTCTTCAAGGGGGAGGAGTTCGGCTACTCCACCATCACGGTCGAACGTCCCCTGCAGCTTCGCTTCACTCCGACCGAGGAGAAGGTCGAGGAAGTCCTGGCGCAGAAGAGCGTGGCCAAGCTCAAGGAAGGCGAGAAGGCCGCCCTACGGAGTGCCCTCACGACGCTGATCGGCTGGGAGTGGAAAGACCGCGACGAGTTCAACACCGAACTCAAGGACGCGCTCGGCAGAGCCGGACTGACGAGACCAGGTGCTCCGCTGATCAAGGCGATCTGGTCAACTATCGGCGAGCACGACGGGGACGCGGTGATAATCAGGAGTGCCAAGGGAGACCCCGAACCAGACCCCGCCCTCCGGGACACCGAGAACATCCCACTGGCGGAGGACATCGAGCACTATTTCGCCCGCGAAGTCCTGCCCCACGTCCCTGAGGCCTGGATCGACCACGACAAGACGAAGGTCGGCTACGAGATCCCCTTCACCAGACACTTCTACCGCTACATCCCGCCCCGGCCTCTCGACGAGATCCAGCAAGATCTTCGCGTTCTCGTCGGTGAGATTCAGGCTATGCTCGCCGAGGTCGGCGCATGAGGTGGCCCTCCTACGAAAGTTATTGGGATTCCGGGGTTAATGGGCTTCCTTCCATTCCCGATCACTGGTCCACGACCCCGATAAAGCGTCTAGGTGCAATCCGTTACGGGATCGGCGAGCCGCCGGTCTACGTCGATGACGGTACCCCGCTGATCCGGGCCACCAATGTCTCGTCCGGTCGCGTCGCGTCCGAAGGACTCGTGTTCGTGAACCCTGACGACATTCCGGCAAAGAGAATTGTCTGGCTGCAGACTGGCGACATCGTCGTTGTGCGTAGTGGCGCTTACACAGGCGACTCCGCACGGATTACCGAGGATTACGCCGGATCAATAGCTGGATTCGACATGGTTCTACGGACTGAGAAGGCCGACCCGGCGTTCATTCAGTACGCGCTGCTATCGGGCTACCTCAAGCAAGGGCAAATCCATATCGCCAGAACCCGCGCCGCTCAGCCTCATCTAAACTCTGAGGAGCTTGGCAGCTGCATATGCATCCTACCGCCGACCGACGAACAGAAATCTATCGTGCGATTCCTGGATGTGGAAACCGCCAAGATCGACGCGCTGACCGCCAAGCAGGAGCAGCTCATCGCCACCCTGCGCGAGGATCGCACCGCCACCATCACCCACGCCGTGACCAAAGGGATAGATGTAAGCGTCGAGATGAACGGCTCAGGAGTTGAATGGCTCGGCGAAATGCCACGCCACTGGCTAGCTTCTCGTTTGAAGAACGTAATCAGTTCGACGGAGTCAGGGACGAGCGTTAACGCTGGTGATTGGCCCGCCGGAGCCGACGATATTGGGGTCCTGAAAACTAGCTGCGTGTCCGCCGGGTGGTTCAACCCCGCAGCTAACAAGACCGTTGTTGACCAGAACGAGATTGATCGCACCACATGTCCCGTAAACGCTAATTCGCTGATCGTCAACCGTGCTAACACGCCGCAACTAGTTGGTTCTGCTGGATATGCGGAGGTGGGCCATAAGAATCTTTTCCTCTCCGACAAGCTATGGCAGGTCCGGTTCAAGGGCGCATTGGCCCGATTCATCTACTACTGGACGCAAACGCAGGTCTATCGCTCTCAGATCACGGCCCTGTGCGTCGGAGCAAGCTCCAGCATGCAGAACCTCGCAATGACGGACTTCCGAAACGTCGCGGTTGCACTGCCTCCGCTGGATGAACAAGCCGCCATAGTGAGTTTCTTGTCAACACGGACTCGCACCATCGACGGTCTGATCGAGAAAACTCTCAGTGTCATCGACGTTCTTCAGGAGTACCGAGCCGCACTCATCACTGATGCGGTAACAGGCAAGATCGATGTACGGGGGGCGGTGACCTAGTCGTGACACGAGCACAGACCATTCAGATCTATCTGCCGTCCGGCGACCCTGCGGGGATGCGGGTGGCCAATCTGACGACACGTACCGTCCGCGTGTTCGAGGTGCCTCGCTCGCTGCTCCCGCAGTTCTTGTTGCGTGCAGAGTCTGGGCAGGTCGGCGTCTACTACTTGTTCGGCTCGAACGAGGATGAACCGCCACAGTGCTACATCGGCCAATCTGGAAACGTGGGCGTGCGGCTACAAAAGCACACCTCGACGAAGGACTTCTGGACCAGGGCCATGGTGGCGGTATCGCTGACCAACGAGTGGACCTCCACCCATGCGGCCTACCTCGAATGGTTGTCACTTGGGCGGGCCAGAGCCGCCGGGCGGTACAACCTGGTCAACGGCAATCAGGCGTCCAACCCGTTCACCCCCGAGCCTCTCGAAGCCGATTGTCAGGAGTTCATCGACACCATCGCCGTGCTGTTAGCAACGCTGGGCGCACCCGTGCTCGAAGCGGTGAAACCTGCTGCGTCGTCGCCGGCGAGGTCGACCAGTGACGAGCCGGAGAGCCTGTTCTTCCGCGAAGCCGGATGTGAGGCCACGGGATTCCAGACCCCAGAAGGGCTGTTAGTGATGGCCGGATCGAAGGGACGTCCCGACATCCGCAAGTCCGCCCGGCCTGGCATCGCTGTGCAGCGTGCAGCTCTGGAAGCAGAAGGGGTGATCAAGGTCAACGAACATGAACTGGCCTTCCTCAAAGATCACCTGTTCGGTTCTCCGTCAGCGGCAGGATGTGCTCTGGTGGGTGGAGAGAACAACGGGCGAACCAGTTGGCGCAATGAGCAGGGGCAGTCCATTAGTGACCTCGAACAGCTCGCCATAGCGTCGAACAGCAACGAGGCGCAGCCGCAGTGACGCAGCACCATGAGTCGGCGTTCGAGACCGAGATCTGCCAGTATCTCTCCGAGCATGGCTGGCTGTACTCGCCGACGGACGAGGGGTATGACCGGGAGCTGGCGTTGTTCCCGGACGATGTGTTCGATTGGCTTGCGGCGACGCAGCCTGAGCAGCTCGCCAAGCGGGTCAAGCCGGAACTGACGGGCGAGGCTCTGGCCAAGGCGCGGGCTGGAGTACTTGCAACTTTGGTGAAGCAGTTGGGGGCTGATCCAAAGGCCAACGGCGGCACGTTGTCGGTGCTACGACGTGGGATCAAGGACCTCAACGCCCAGTTCACGATGTGCCAATTTCGACCCAACACCTCGTTGAACGAGACCACACAGAAGCGTTACGACGCGGTGCGGCTGCGGGTGATGCGCCAGGTGCATTACTCGACGCAGAACGCCAACAGCATCGACCTGGTGTTCTTCGTCAACGGCATCCCGGTGGCCACAGCAGAGTTGAAGACCGACTTCACCCAGAACATCACCGATGCGGTGCTGCAGTACAAGAACCACCGCCTACCCAAGGGCGAGCCGTTGTTGGCGTTCGGGTCACGGGCGGTGGTGCACTTCGCGGTGTCCAACAGCGAGGTGCAGATGACCACCAAGCTGGCGGGCAAGGACACGTTCTTTCTGCCATTCAACCGGGGCGACAACCACCACGCCGGGAACCCGCCCAGCGCGCACGGGTCACCGACGGACTACCTATGGCGCGAGATCCTGCAGCGCGACACCTGGCTCGACATCCTCGGACGGTTCCTGCACCTGCAGGTCACCGACAAGATCGACCCAGTCTCGGACAAGAAGGTCCGCACCCAGACGATGCTGTTCCCGCGCTATCACCAGTGGGACGCGGTCACCCGACTCCTCCAGGCGGCAAGCACGCAGGGGCCGGGACACCGCTATCTGATCCAGCACAGCGCCGGATCCGGCAAGACGAACTCCATCTCCTGGCTCGCGCATCGGCTCTCGGTGCTCCACGACGACGTCAACAAGCCGGTGTTCGATTCGGTCATTGTGATCACCGACCGCAACGTGCTCGATGCCCAACTTCAGGAAGCGATCCGCCAGATCGACCGCACCCCCGGCGTGGTCGCGCACATCGCCGGACTGGGCGGATCGAAGTCCCAGGAGCTGGCAGACGCGCTCAGCGGCGGCACCAAGATCATCATCGTCACCATCCAGACCTTCCCCCACGCCCTGGACCTGATCCACACCCAGGCCTCGCTGAAGGGCAAGAACTTCGCCGTCATCGCCGACGAGGCCCACTCGTCGCAGGCCGGGGAAGCCTCAAAGAGGCTAAAGGCTGCCCTGGCGGCCACTGAGCTGGACGATCTCGAAGACGGAGGCACCGTAGACGCCGAAGACATTCTGGCCGCTGAGATCGCTGCACGGGCAGAGTCGAACAACATCTCGTTCTTCGCGTTCACCGCCACCCCGAAGGCCAAGACCCTGGAGCTGTTCGGCCACAAAGGCGCAGGCGGCAAGCCGCACCCCTTCCACCTGTACTCGATGCAGCAGGCCATCGAAGAAGGCTTCATCCTCGACGTGCTGAAGAACTACACCCCGTACAAGACGGCTTTCCGCCTCACCCATAACGGGCAGTCCTACGAGTCGGAATCCACCAGCACGGGCACCGTCGCGGTCACCGGCAGCGCCAACGGTGATCTGGTGGACAAGTCGGCGGCGGTCAAGTCGGTGATGAACTGGGTCAAGCTGCATCCGACGAACATCTCCCAGAAGGTGGCGATCATCGTCGAGCACTTCCGCGCCAACGTCGGCTGGCGGCTCGACGGAAAGGCCAAGGCCATGGTGGTCACCTCTTCGCGCAAGGCGGCGGTGCGCTACAAGCTGGCCTTCGACAAGTACGTCGCCGAACAGGGCTATGACGACGTGGCGGCGCTGGTGGCGTTCTCCGGGGAGGTCAGCGACCCCGACTCCGGCATCGACAAGGCCACCGAAACGACATTGAATCCGGGCTTGAAGGGCCGCGACCTGCGCGATGCCTTCGCCACCGACGAGTACCAGGTGATGCTGGTCGCCAACAAGTTCCAGACCGGCTTCGACCAGCCACTGCTGGTCGCCATGTACGTCGACAAGCGCCTGTCCGGGGTGGCGGCAGTGCAGACCCTGTCGCGGCTCAACCGGGTCGCGCCGGGCAAGGACGAGACCTTTGTGCTGGACTTCGCCAACAGCGCCGAAGAGATCGTCGAGGCCTTCGAGCCCTACTACGAGGCCACCACCCTCAGTGATGTCACCGACCCCAACATCGTGCACGAAACGATGGCCAAGCTCGACGCCGCCGCAATCTACTACGAGGCCGAGGTCGAGGGCCTCGTTGCCGACTATCTGGCCAATAAGGGCAACAACGCACTCACGAAGTGGGTGACCCCGGCCCGAGACCGTTTCCGAGACCGTGAGCGCACCGCAGTCGAGGCCAACGACAACGCCGCCCTTGATGAACTGGTCATGTTCCGGAAGGACGTCGGCACCTTCTTGCGCCAGTACGACTTCTTGTCCCAGATCATCAACTACGAAGACCTCGCCCTGGAGAAGCTGTCGATCTACCTGCGCCACCTGGCCCCGGTGATCACCGCCGAGCAGCTCCAGCACGAGATCGACCTGTCGACCGTGGACTTCGACTACATCGCTCAACGCGAGCAAGGAATCACATCCGGCAAGCTCGCCGGTGGTGTGCCCCTCGAACCCACCACCGAAGCCGGAACCGGCAGCGTCAAAGACCCCGAGATGGTGGCCTTGGCCGAGGTAATCGAGAAGATCAACGACCTATTCTCCGGTGAACACCCCGAGTCCAGCGTCAACAACGTCGTCACCCACGTGAAGGATCGACTCCAAGAAAGCGAAACCCTGCAGCAGCAGGCCCAGCACAACACCTTGGCTCAGTTCTCGGCCAGTCCCGACCTGCACAGCGAGTTCATCTCAGCAGTCATCGGCGCGATGGCCTCATCCGAGGACCTCTCGACTCAGATCATCAACAACCCCGATCTATCCCAGAAGCTGCTCGCGGAGCTGGTGCCGATTATTTACAAAGGATTGAAGGCGACCGCGTAGGTTAGTGGCAATGCCAGACCACCTTCGCACCTGGGACAAATACAGCAGTTCCACTTGGCCGACCTTGTTGGTCGGCAACGGCATGAGTATCAACGTTTGGCGAAACTTCTCTTACAGTCGGCTCCTAGCGAAGGCCAATCTCAGTCAGTCTGCGCGCACACTATTTGACGACTTCGGAACCGTGAATTTCGAGGTTGTGCTGGAAGCTCTATGGCACGCGGAGCGAACGCTGGCCGCACTAGGGCGACCAACTGCGATGGTGAAGGGGCTATATCACCATGTGCAGCAACAGCTCGTAGCGGCTGTGCGCCAAGTGCACGTTCCGTGGGAACTGCTGCCTTGGGAAGCCTTATCGCAGACATCGGACGAACTCCGCACCTATCAAGCGGTGTTCACACTCAATTATGACCTTCTAACCTATTGGGCTTTCATGGCTGGCGGCCATACGGCGGACTTTGGTGACTTCTTTTGGTCGCACAACAATACTTTCAGCCAGGCTGACTCCGAGTTGTCTCCCGCCCGAACAGGGCTGTATTTCCTCCATGGCGGCGTGCATTTGTGGCAAGACTCAGCAACGGGCTATACGGGCAAGTGGACACGGCGGTCGGTTGGCCGACTTCTTGCAGACCTAGCGAGCGCTCTCGAAAATGCACCCAATCGCCGTCCACTGTTCGTGAGCGAGGGTACCTCGGCTCAGAAGATGTCCGCGATCCGCCGTTCGGATTACCTGTCGTTTGCACGGAGGCAACTCATCGAGGACCACTCAGATACAGTTATCTTCGGTGCGAGCTTCGGTGATCAAGATGATCATGTGATTAGTGCGTTGAACGCAGGTCCCAGAAGGAAATTTGCGATCTCAGTCCGGCCCGGTACTGGCAGTCAGAATGTCGCCACGATGGCCCGCTACCGGTCCCGACTACCGCGCCACGACTTGCGGTTCTTCGATTCGCGAACACATCCTTTGGGCGACGAGACGCTGTCGGTAAATGACGAAAATTAGATCGGGCTCGGGCCAAGGGCGAAATATGTGCACCCACCATCGGTGACGTGGCACAAATCGCACTCAGGAGTCTTATCGGTGACCTGAATCCGGCGGAGTGCAAACTGCACTGCGCAGTCTTCAACGGCACAGACCGTCCGATCGATGTCCTGACACGGTCCTGGGATGAGTGGGTCAAGTGGAGCCGATGGCGACCCGCCCGCAACGAGTTCAACCGTCAGTTCATCTTCACGCTGGCGCGGGACCGAAACGACCCGTCGAAGATCGGCGTCGCCGTGATTCACGCCGAATCACGGCTTCTTCAAGCCATGACATTTGACACTCACCTGCTATCCGAACTCAGCTTCTTCGATGGGGACGACCTTGTGCACCATGCCGCTCATAGGGATGACCCAAGTGTCCTCGCCCAACTCCGATCCCGACATCTGCTCGCCCACCTTGCTCGGGTTGAGCGCATAGGTGGGTCCGGTGTAGGTCATCGTCTGCTGGCCCGCACTGACCGAGAAACCGAGGTCAAGCACGAGCATCATCAAGTCACCGCCGACGCCCTTGCGGAAGATTCGGTCGTCGCGTTCGACCTCGGTAGCTCGCACCAACTTCTGGCCGTACTGCGGTGGTGTCATTTGCGTCCTCCAATTCCTCCCCCCGACAAGAACGCTACGTCTGCCCTGCGACAGTCGAGGACCTGCAACAAACGACACGCCGGGGGTATCCGACTACCGGCTATGGAAGCACCACCAGCATCAGCGCCGAGATCGTGAACGCCGCCACGAACCCCACACCAGACCCCATACCCGGCAAACCCATCAAAACTGGTGCAAATGTAGAACGCCAGCTCAGGCCGGTACGAACCATTTCAAAACCCGTACAGTGTGAGTTCGAATCTCACCGAGGGCACCACAACTGCCACCACCACGCTGCCGGCGATGAACGCCGCAGTGGCTAACTCGCCATCGCGCTATCCGGTGTACACGACTTGGTGGGCCGGCAACTGGCCGAGTGACGCCGCGATCCCCGCTACATCACCGCGGCGAGGGCTGCGTCCAAAAGTCTGCACACCCCCGGCGGGCGGCGAACATGTACACGGGCACCCCCTGCAGGGGTGCTACGGAGCGCTGGTGTAATCCCCCGCAACGAACGCGGGGCTGCGGCCGAACCGCTGGTAGGCCGCCTGCCGCGACACTCCCAGGGCGGCGCCGATCGCATCCCACGTGTCGCCCGCCTCACGCGCCGCCGCCACCGCGGCCCGCAACTCCACCTCGGAGCGCTCGACCGCCTCGGCCGCCGCGATGATGCGCCGCACATGCTGCGCATCCCGCCCCGGCCCGTCGGGTTCCACAGAATCGAGCCACACGTCCATCTCGTCGCCGGCCGAATCCGCCTTGGTCTTTTCACTCATGTTCATCACCGCGATTTCATCGCTCTGGGGCGGCTTCAATGCCGCCCTCTTTCGCCACCGCCCCACCGCCGATCAGGTCAAGAAACGGTAGAACTTCGACCGCAACACATCGGCGTGGATGATGCGCTGCGGCTCATCGGTGGGCACCACCAGCTCCAGCAGCCTGCCGGTGCGGTCGGGGCCGATCACCAGCAGCTGGGGATCGCCCTTGTACTCCAGCTCCACGTACCGGATCTGATAGCGCCAAGCGTGGAGCACGTCGGCGTCCGCGATTCCGTGCTTGCGGGCGCTGTCCGCGATCTCCACGTGTAAATAGTACCTTTACACCCTCTAGCTGTAAAGGCAACGTTTACGGCACCACCGCCACAAGGCGAATACGCGTCGTGTGCCTCCTCTCGAAGGCCAGAGCGGGAGTCGTAGGCAACGCGTTTCAACTGGGCACCCCCGACTGGCGGCCAGCGTAGACAGCTTGCGATGCGCATAGCCATCCCGACCGCGATAGGGGCGGCGGCTTCCTCTTGGCCGTCGCCGCCGGTCGAACTCCGTCATCGAGTCGGACCAAGCGGTTCTTGACCAGTCCCCCGCCCCG
Source organism: Mycobacterium sp. ABE4_509 (assembly GCF_056160785.1). Taxonomy (NCBI): domain Bacteria; kingdom Bacillati; phylum Actinomycetota; class Actinomycetes; order Mycobacteriales; family Mycobacteriaceae; genus Mycobacterium; species Mycobacterium sp. ABE4_509. Next base: position 42,923 of record NZ_JBSWXU010000026.1, read on the forward strand.
TGCCATCTTTCGATCGTGGGGGGCCGTACCGTCGCAATCCAATTCGTCCGCGCCGCGCTGGACATGATGCAGACCCGCGGGCATAACGCGCCGCTGCTGCTCGAGACCGCCGGCATCCCCTCCGAGTTGGCAGCCGAGGACGACGCACGGGTCACCGAAGCTCAAGCGGCTCGGCTGATCCGCGCCCTGTGGGACGTCTCCGACGACGAACTGCTGGGTGTGGGACCGAAACCGATGCCGCGCGGAACGTTTCGCATGATGACGCTGGGACTGATCCATGCGTCCGATCTGTCGGCGGTGCTCACCCGGTCCGTGGAGTTCAGCCGGATCGCCTTCGGTGTCGATGTCTCGATCGTCGACGACGACGGCATGACACGACTTGCGCTCACCGCCCGCGACAGTTCTGCGCTGGCGCCACCGGTCGCCGCACTCGTCCTGGCCGTGATCCACCGATTCGGCGGCTGGCTGATAGGTCGCACCATCGAACTCGAGGCCGTCACGCTGACCGGCGCCGAGCCAACGGCTCCAGCGGAGTACCTGGCCGTGTACGGCGTGGCCCCCGAGTTCGACTCGGCCACCGCCGGCATGGTGTTCGACTCCCGTTGCCTGCGAGCCCCGGTGGTCCAGGATGAGCAGTCCCTCGATGATTTGATTCGCCGCTCCCCCAACGAACTTCTCTTTCGTCAGCAGTATCGGCGCAGCACTACCGACCGGGTGCGCCGAATCATCGAGGGCAGCGGAGCACCGGGCCGGGTGACTGTGGACGCGGCGGCTAACCAGCTGAGCATCAGCAATCAGCATCTGAGACGGCTGCTGCGCGAGGATGGCTCGTCGTTCCGGTCGATAAGAGATGACGTGCTGCGCGATCAGGCGATCAGCAGCCTGGTCGGCGGGAGCGAGAGCGTCGACGCGCTGTCCGCACGACTGGGATTCTCTGAACCGAGCGCTTTCAGGCGGGCGTTCCGGCGCTGGACGGGCAATGCCCCGAGCTTCTACCGACCGCCCCCGTGAGCGGTTCGGTCACGGCGCCTGCACGAAAACGTCCTCGCCACCGAATATCCAGCTGACTAGATTTCTGGCCGGGTCAACACCGGTCGGGTCTGCCGTGTCCTCGATACCGGCCATGTGAGCCACAGACTGCGGACAGGGCGGCCGCCGCGATGCCAGGCATCGCGGGCATGGGGGGCCGGCCGCCCTGTCCGCCACCCCGGTGCGGATCCGACTCACCCCGCAACCATTTGCTGAGCTACCGACCTTCTCGCATCATTCAGCCGCTGCCGACGACCTCCGCCCGCTACTCTGATCTGCAGCGGCACGTCGAACGCCAGGCGTATGTTAGGGGGGACGATGGAACATCGCTGTGGGCGCCACCACCGCAAAATTGCCGCGGTTGCTCTGGCAGCAGGCCTCGCCGTCCTGCCGGCCGCGACTACACCATCGGCGAGTGCCGCGATCGCCTACACCGTCGAGCCCCTGGGCGGAACCGACACCACACCGAGCCTGTTCGACGGGGCGGTGTGCGAGGTCTATCAGTGTGTGAAGGTGCCGACACCGGCAACGCTGGACTTCACGCACTCCGCAGGAGTGTTCGGCGAGAACGGCTCCATCGCCGAGGGAGCGGCCAACCTGAACACGGCGCTGGCCGACGACCCGGGCGAGAAACTGGTCTTCGGCTATTCGCAGGGCGCCCAGGTCGGCGGATTCTGGTTGCGCAACTACGCCCCCACCACAACCGTCGACCCCGTGACGACGTCGTTCCTGTTCGTCGGCGATCCGGAGAACACCTACGGAGTCCCCTGGGCTCCGCGCGTTCCGACCGACACCGGGTTCGCCGTCACCGAACTCTGGGCGCAGTACGACGGCTGGGCGGACTGGCCCGACCGCTTCAACCTGCTGGCGATCGCCAATGCCGTCTACGGAATGCTGGTCGTGCATCCCAATGTCTACGACGCCATGGATCTGGCGGCCGAAGAGGCCGACGGGAATGTCGTGACCTGGCAGGACAACGGCATCACCTACAAGATGGTCGCCCGGACCGAGGTGCCGATGCTCGACTCGCTGCGCAACATCGGATTCGGCTGGCTGGCCGACATGCTCAACGACGGCATACGCGAGAACATCGAAGCCGCCTACGACCGTCCGACCACCCAGGAGGAGGCCGACGCCCGCTTCGGCGTCCCCGCCGACGATGATGCGAGCACGACCGGAACGGCTGTCTCGGCCGCATCGGTCGAATCGGTCGGATCCGGGCCCGCCGCCCAGCCGTCGCGCCGCGCCGGCGGCACCACGACGGTGTCGCCGGAGGATGCCGACACCGATGCCAACGAAATCGCCGTTGAGCCGGACGAACCCACCGACCCCGGCACCGCCGAAGCCGAACCCGCCGACGAGGTCAGCACCGTCAGCGACGACGAGGAGGCCGCCGAATCCCTCGACGATTCCGCAGAGAGCCTCGGCGACGACCAGACCGTGGAGGGAGAGGACGCGGCGGGCGGGGCCGGTGACGAGGGCGACCGCGCCACCGGATCAGAAACCCCCGGTAGCGGGGACGGAGGGGACCGGGATTCCGGTGGTGACGGCGACAGCGAGGCGGCCGGCGACAGCGACGGTGCTGACGACTGACACCCTCCGGGCGCTGATCAGGTGTAGCCGTTCACCGGCGGGCTGGCTTGCACGGACATCCAGTACTGCGGGCTGAAGAGCGTGATGCCGCCGGCGGCCTTGTCGACTTGCAGGGCACCGCCGTCGACGACCGAGAAGCGATGGTCGTCATCGAACGACTGGGGTTCTCCAGACCTGAAGTAAACAGTGAACGCCATGCAAGCGAGCCTGCCAGGAATTTTGCGCGGCGCGACTCGAGCGCACAGCATCCGCACGATCGGTAGCCGTCGCCGGCAGCCCAATCTGAGCGAGACGACCAGCTCAGGGCCCTGCGAGCGTTAAGCTCCGGCCGTGCTCAGTGTGCGGCCGGTATGCGTACCCGAGGTCACTCTGACCGGGCGCACGTGGTCGCCCAGCAGACACCGCAGCGACCGGCTCGCCCGGCGGGTTCGGGTGCTGACGATGGCCAGCTGGATCGCGGCCGCGGTAGCCGGCGCCTTCGGGATCCTGCAGCTCACCCTCGGCGGCACGCTGTGGTGGCTCGGGGTGGCCAACGTTGGTTGCGCGATGGTGTTCCTGACGATTCCCCGGCTCTGTTCGAAGGGCGAGCTCCTCGCGCCGCTGACGTTCGCGGTGTTCGCCTACGCCTCGGTGGGCTTCATCTGCTACACCACCGGCACCGGCTCGGGACTGCAGTTCTACTTCCTGGTCTCGGCGTCGCTGATGGTGCTGGTGCTGGGCATCGAGCGCATCGCCCTGGCCTCGGCGATCGCCGCGGCCGGGGTGGCGCTGACCATCATCCTGGAGTTCAGCGTCCCCTACGATCGCGGGCTCGGCCCACCGTGGACGTTGACGGCCGGCTTCATCAGCTCGGTGGTGGCTTCAGCGGTGATGGTCGTTGCCACGATCTGGTACACGCTGCGCGAGATCGAACGTGCCGAGGCAGCCATGCAGGCCGAGCATGAGCGCTCCGAACGGCTGCTGGCCAACATTCTGCCGGCCTCCATCGCCGAGCGGCTCAAAGACCCGTCGCGCAGCGTGATCGCCGACAAGTACGACGATGCGTCAATCCTGTTCGCCGACATCGCCGGATACACCTCGCGGGCCAGCGACACTGCGCCGGCGGACCTGGTCCGGTTCCTCGACCTGCTCTACACCGACCTGGACGCGCTGGTCGACCGGCACGGCCTGGAGAAGGTCAAGACGAGCGGCGACTCCTACATGGTGGTCAGCGGGGTGCCGACGCCACGGCCCGACCATCTGGAGGCGCTGGCCGCCCTCGCCCTCGACATGGCCGAAGCCGTCGCCGATCTGAAAGATCCACGCGGGCGCGATGTTCCGTTGCGGATCGGGATGGCCACCGGACCCGTCGTCGCCGGAGTCGTGGGCGCCAGCAAGTTCTTCTACGACGTGTGGGGCGATGCGGTCAATCTGGCCTCCCGCATGGAGACCACCGACGTCGAAGGGCGGATTCAGGTGCCCGACAACGTCTATGACCGGCTACGGCACACTTTCGTGTTGGAGGAACGGGGCATGGTGGACATCAAGGGCAAGGGCGCCATGCACACCTGGTACCTGGTGGGCCACCGGCCCGGCGTGCTCAGAGCTTCCGGTTCTCCGACTTGAGCAGCCAGGCCAGCTTTTCCAGTCCGTCGATGAGCTGGTGCAGGATGTCGGCGGTGCTGGGGTCCGCGGCGTCGACGCTGTCGTGCACGGTCCGCAGGGTGTCCACGGTGGCGTAGATGCGGCCGCTGATCAGGTCGACGACCTCGCCGGTGCTGTGTTCGTAGGCCGGGAACTCCGGCAACGAGGTTCCGGCTGCGACGGTGTCGGACCGGCCGTCCGGCACGGCATCGAGCGCACGCATCCGTTCGGCGACGGTGTCGCTGGCCTCTCGGGCGAAGTCGACGACCTCGTCGAGCTGCAGGTGCAGGTCGCGGAAGTTGGTACCGACGACGTTCCAATGCGCCTGCTTGCCCTGCAGGTGCAGTTCGATCAGATCGACCAGTACCCGCTGCAAAGCCGAAGACAGCTCGGGGGTGGCCTGAAACCCGGTGATGTCGGAGTCGGTCCTACGGAGATTCGCTGTTGTACCCATGTCTTGATCAACACCTTTCTTTCTGGAATGAGTCCAGATTACTCTGTGGGTGTCGCCACACCGTCGCCCCCCTGCTGGTCCTGCCTGTCCTGCTTCTCCAGCAGCCGCGCATACCCGGCGCCCATGCCCAGCAGGACCAGCCCGACCACGATGAACACCGCCACCCGGAAGAACCCGTCGAGGGTGCCGAGGTCGAACAGGAACAGTTTCGCCACCGCCGCCGCGACCAGCCCCAGACCTCCGGCGATCGGCACCGAACGCTGCGTGCGCGGCACCCGGGCCGCGTAGCCGAACAGTGCGGCCGCCAGAGCGATCCAGCAGATGGTGGCGACCATGTGCCCGGCATAGAAACCGCCGCGGTCACCGGCGATCATGACCCCCGCCGTGACCGCGAAGGAGGTCACGCTGTAAACGACCACCACGCCGGCGATCAGCCACACACTGCGGTCCCTGCTGCGCCAGGACCACGTGATGGCCACCGCGGCGGCGGCCAGCAACACGCTGGAGACCAGCGTCGACGCCCCGGCCGCGGCACTGGTCTTGACCGGCTCGAGCAGTACGAACAGCGGCGCGGCACTGAGATGGGCCAACGCACCCGCTATCGCGAACCCGAGCGAGGCCCAGCGCGCGACGCCGGCCCCGATCGCCAGGGTGGTCCTTCCGTTGCTGAGTTCGCTGATGGTCGCCAGCGCCTGTGCGGTGACAGCCGGGTTGGCGGTGTA